>JAJDBH010000150.1 GCA_029261455.1 Nitrospinaceae bacterium | reverse complement strand
ATGATGGCATTAGGATGTATACAGGCCCTAAGATGTAACACCAATCATTGCCCAACAGGAGTCGCCACTCAAAATCCGTTTCTTGTCGCAGGACTGGTGATAAAAGATAAAAGAATACGCGTTGAAAGATACCATAGAAAGACCGTCGAAATGGTGGCCCACATGCTGGGTGCAATGGGACTAACAGGGCCGGAAGAACTTCGTCCAGAACACATCTTCAGGCGAACCAGTTTAGTTGAGGTTTCAAATTATGCCAAATTGTATGACTTTCTTGAAGATGGGGCATTATTGCAAAAACCACTCCCTGAAGAATATGCTCGAGCCGTTCAGGATGCTAGCGCAGAAAGTTTCCGGCCTGTAACCCCACTATAAAAATTAAAGAAGTCATGCCTCTGCGGCGAATACTTATTCGTCCGCAAATAATCGAAAGCCGCGAAAATTTTCCGTTGCATGCGACCGCCTGCTTCTCACAAGCCTGTTTGTTGTCACCCTGAGGTCCTTCGAAGGATCTTGATTTGATATATAGCAACCTACCTTGATGTATTGCCTGTTTGGCACACCCTCTGCCAGCATGGTATCCTTTCTTTGTGTTTGTTTCTCAATCAATTTATCAGAGTTAATTAAAACCCTGTTAAAGGGAAGGTCAAGTAATGGATTTTGAGTGGGTGGCTATTGCGTTTGGTGATGTTGCCTGGATCTCTCTTGCATTCTTTCTTGGGTTTCTGGCCAGACTGATAAACCTGCCTCCTCTTGTCGGGTTTCTGGCAACCGGGTTTGTGCTCAACTACTTTGGTTTTGCCAGTGGGGAGATGTTACAGAAGCTTGCGGATTTGGGTATTACCCTGCTGCTCTTCGCTGTTGGCTTGAAACTAAAACTTAAGGTATTGATAAGGCCGCAGGTCTGGTTAACGACGACACTTCACATTACTGCTGTCATCCTAGTCTTTGGTGTCGCTATCTTTTGTCTTGCCTTGATGAATGTCCCTCTGTTTGAAGGACTGGATTTAAAATTTTCGATGAGTCTGGCTTTCGCTTTAAGCTTTTCGAGAAACGTTTTTGTCGTCAAGTCACTGGAAGAGAAAGGCCAGATGAAGTCCCTGCATGGGCGCATCGCAATCGGTATCCTGGTCATGCAAGATTTAGCGGCTGTTATTTTTTTGGCGACATCCCTGGGGAAGGTGCCTTCGCCCTGGGCATTCCTGCTTTTTGCACTATTTCCTCTTCGGCCTGTATTTCACTACTTTCTCAAAAAGGCAGGTCATGGCGAACTGATGATTTTGTATAGCCTTGTCTTGGCATTAGGAGGTGCTGAACTCTTCGAGTTAGCAGGTGTTAAGGACGACCTTGGAGCTTTGATTATGGGCTTACTCATTTCTTCCTATCCGCAATCAAATGAAATGGCCAAGTCGTTGCTAGGCTTCAAGGATCTCTTTCTTGTCGGTTTTTTTCTCTCCATAGGTATGTCCGGCCAGCTCTCGCTGGAAGTTTTGCTCATTGGACTATTACTTGTTCCTCTTATCTTTATAAAATCAGCATTTTTCATTATTTTAATGACTCGTTTTAAATTGAGGTCGCGAACTTCACTCATGGCCACTCTTAATCTGACCAATTACAGCGAGTTTGGTTTGATTGTTGCCGCGATCGGCGTAGCCAATGGCTGGATAATTGGCGAGTGGCTGATTGTTATTGCTATTGCTCTTGCTGTCTCTTTTGTGGTTGCTGCCTCGTTGACTGCTAATGAGGATAGAATCTATAAAAAGTTCAGGAGTTTTTGGATGAAGTTTCAAAGTAAGGATAGATTGCCGGATGATCGTTTGTTGGAAACGTTTGGTGCGACGATCGCTGTTTTTGGTATGGGCCGGGTAGGGACCGGTGCTTACGATAAGATGCGTGAACTCCACGGAGAAACGGTAGTGGGTATAGATTTTGACTCTGAAAAGGTAAAACTACATCAGTCGCTAGGTCGTAAAGTAATACATGGTGACCCCAGCGATGCGGACTTTTGGGAGAAAATAGAGGCAGCCCACAGTATAGAACTTGTGATGTTGGCACTACCCAATTTAGATGCAAGTCTTCATGCCTTGGGGCAGTTAATGGAAATATCTTTCCAGGGGCGTATTGCCGCGACCGCAAGGTATCCGGATGAAGTGGAAGGGTTGCATAAAGCTGGCGCAACCGCCGTGTTTAATATATATACGGAAGCAGGCACCGGATTTGCGGATCATGTTATGGCTAATGATCCAGTTGGAAACAAATAACTCGATTTAAAGTCTTGTTCGTATTGCAGCATAAGAAAAAGCAGCGTCTCATTGTGTTTTGGTTGGTTGATGGAATCAGATATAATGGTTGGGTGTGCGAAGTTTGAAATACTATAACTTTTATGAGGTCACTATGTCTGGAATGAAAACTTTTTTTGCTTTGAGCATGCTTGTTTTTGGTCTAACCCTGACGAGCTATGCGGATGCTGACAGTGGAACGCTAACTAAATTTGATATGAAAGTTGGCGAGGGAAAAGAAGCATTGCCAGGTATGACGGTAAATGTTCATTATACGGGTTGGCTTTACGATAAATCTGCCCCAGATAGTAAAGGCAAAAAGTTTGATAGTTCTCGTGATCGTAATAGACATTTCACATTCCCACTAGGGGCAGGGCGAGTTATTAAGGGTTGGGACCAAGGTGTAAAAGGCATGAAAGTTGGAGGGCAACGTACATTAATCATTCCCTCTTCCCTGGGTTATGGTGCGCGGGGTGCTGGCAACGCTATTCCACCCAATGCCACTTTGATTTTTGATGTCGAATTGATTGGGTTTTCAAGATAGATAACAAAGACCTTGTTCTGAAAGATATGAAAGGTGTGAGTGACCTGCTCGGCGGGGTGATGCGTGAGTTTTAAATCCCACGAACCCCCTTCCACAAAGGGGGGCGGGGGATTTGTTTGAAGCATAAAATCAATAAAAGGTGGACAAGGTGATGGCCCACAACGACCCTAATAAAACCGGCCAATATAAAAGTTTGAAATGACGAGAAAAAAAGTTTTTCACTCCCCATGTGAACAAGGTGGCATTTAAAGCTACGAGTAGAATCATCAGGTACATTACAAAATAAAAATATTCCAGATAAAAAAATCCCCCAGAAGAAAAATCCCCTCGAAGGTCTATATGAGCGAGAATGACTATAAAAATTAAAGCGGCGCATGAAGACAGGGTTGTTTGGGCGTCAAATTCAATTGCACCTTTTTTTTTATATTCTTTCTGAGCCAGCATCAATAATCCAAATACAAGCCCGGCAACAACCATCAACGGAATAACATTCGATACGAAGGGGCCGACAAACTTTCTTTTTATAGACACATTAAAATTAAGTTCTGGGAAACTTGCGTTGCCCTTTTTATGGTTTATCCCAAAGTTTGTGTTATAGCTTTCAAATTTAAAGTCAAAGAAACTTTTCTCGGTTTCCCAGCTAGGTAAAATGAGGTCCTCTTCAAGACCTGGTAATATGTAGGGGCTGATGAATGGATATGAATCCAGATCAGGAATGAGGAACACCTGCTCATCAAAATCTGCTGGCCAGAGTCGTACCCAGATATTATTTTTATCAAAAGGATATTTTGAGTAATCATAGGTTTCACGCAAGATAGTTTTAAAGTGCCAGCGGTAAACCTTTAGTTCCTCCCCATCCTCCCCATCAATTAATTGTGTATAAGGTTTGGATGTGAAAATGTTGTTTTCCTCTATTGCATCGGGGAAAATAACACCTTTGTTTAGGTTGTCACCGGCTCCTTTTATGAACTTTTGCCAGATATATCCTGTCACGGCTATGTTGTTGGCAGTTTCAAACTCCAGAGAATTAATAAAAATTCCTGTAGGAATTGTTTTCAATTCACTTGCTCCTGATCTATCAATTAGTTCTTTTTGATCGTATAAAAACTTTTCTAACCCTGATTGATCCAGGATCGTTACATGCTCTCCTTCCTCATATAATGGATTCTTGATAGCCTCAACCCATAAAAAACCAATCCCTGCTAAAAATAGAAATGAAGAAATCACAACCAACCACCAATAACCTTTGAGTCCTTTCACGTGAAAATAGGTCCATTTGAACCCGAATAATACGAACAACAAAATCAAGTTCACGGAGAGCCAAATTTTTCTATGCCAAAGGCCTTTATGCTCATTATCAAATATTTTTTGACTCACCACTGCAACCAGCGATAAGTCTCGTTCCTTGATGTGCTGGTACATGATCCATGATAATTCTCCAGTATTGGGGTTCTGGTACTCAATTATTTGCAGTTCTTCAGTTTGAATATTTTGGTTTTCCAGTAAATTTTTCCAATAATGGCTCCAGAAACTAATTGTTTTATTCGCATGCCCGCACAATGAATCGTGCAATAGCCATGTGAATTTATCAGCTCCTAAACGCTCACAGGCTGTTTCCTGTTTTTGACTGTGTTCTAAGTCTTCCTGCCAGTAAGAGTATATTTGGGTCCCAATTTTTAGCAGTTGTTTATCATTTAAACTTTTGGAAATTTGGAAAATTGTTTTCTCATTCCAGACATATTCCTCTGAGGGGTGGTAGAGCAGAGTCCCATCTTTGAAAAGGGCAAACCCATAGCCAACTTCTCCAAAATTCATGGCATCCTTAAATATTTCATCAAATTTGAACCTGATTGCAAGGTTTCTGATATCGAAATATACGGGAAGGTCTTTTTGTATGCTGTTCACGGCTTTTTGAAGAATTGTTATTGCGCTTCCCTTGGCACTGGAGGTGCTCCTTCGATCGAGATAGTATCCAAACTGAATGACAACCAAGATTAAACCGATAATCAAAATAATGGAGGTCACTCTATAAATTAATTTTTCATGAAGTATTCCTTCATTGATTTCGGGCGTGGATGTTTCTTCGCCTGAGGTTTCTTCTGCTATTTGTTGAGAGGATTTATAATTTGAAGAAACAAAAGTGTTCATAAGTATTGGCGAGAGTTTTATGTTTTCTTATCATTTGTTGTTGCAAGATTGTCTTCAATCGCGAACTGAGGTATGTTTCCTAGCCGGGTGCCGATTTCGGCAAGTGTGCCCAAAAATTCTTTGTCCACTTCCTGGGTTCTGGTGAAATAAAACTCCATAACACCGAATACATTTTCTCCTTTTAGAATTGGAAACCCAAACCCGGATTCAAGCCCGCTATTTATGGCTATCTGTGCTCGTCGAGGCGTGGGTTCATCGTCAAGGCTTTCGATCCAAATGGGTTGCTTTGAAGCTAAAACTCTGCCGGGTAGGTCTTCACTGTTATTAAAGTCAGGGTTTATGGATACCCTCCGAAAGGCTTTAAATAAGCCTGGGTCCTTCATGTGCCAAATGTCTGAAGACTTTAGTCCCGTATCATTCGATAAATTGCCATCGAAAAACAAAAAGTGACCTATCTGCCATTTCGTGGAAGAACAAATTCTGTCTAAACAGGTCTGGATGATTTCTTCCGAAGTCGAAGACTTATTCATTGCATCAATAATACCTTTGTAACTTTCAGCTAAGATAGAAAGTTGTGTGACATTGGTATTTATTCGTTTGTGTTCAAGGTTCCTTCCTAAAATGGAACTCACTCTGTTTATGACCTGCAACAAATGTTTATCGAGTTCCTCAATTTCCAAAGAAAAAAATTCTAATACACCGACAACATTATTTTCGATGAAAACTGGAAACCAAAAACCGCTTTGGATGCCAGAGTTTGTAAGAACTCTTTTGTCAATATCAAGCTCCTCGATCAGGTTACTTGAAAAAACGGGTGATTCTGTTTGAATTGCTTGTTTCAGAAGAGTCATTCCCTGTGAATTAAAAGTGGTTTTCCGGATCTTCATAAAAAATTTAAGTTCTGCCGATCCCAAAGGGCAACTGGTAGTGTTGAGAGTTAGAGACTCTTTGCCGAGTAGAATAAAGTTTCCTACGGCCCAATTCATGTGAGAGCAAACCATGTCGCAAATATGTTTGGCCGTTTCTTTTATGGTGTCGTTATTTTTTGAAGCTGTGAATACTTCTTCTACTAATTTTAGGTAAAGGGCACCCTTTTTCAGTTTCTTACGTGTCTGAACTTTTTCGGTGATATTTTCCCCGATCCCTAATATGGCCTCGACTTGGCCTTTTTCATCGATTCTTGGTGTCATGGTGATGGCAACATTGATTCTATGTCCATCTCTAGTTACTTCTTCCACCTCTTGTTGGCAGGTTTTTCCAGATTGCAAAACCTCTGTGATTGAGTTCTCAAGAGTTGAACGACCATTTTTCTCGGGATATATGATTTTTATATTTTCACGTTCAGTCATTTCCTCTGATTTGTAACCTAATTGGTTTTCTGCACCTTTATTCCAGAAAAGAATTTTTCCCTGTGCATCGGTTGAAATAATTGAGACGGATGAAGAACTATCCAAAATACTTTTTAAAAATAAATTGGATTCCATCAGTTTTATTTTCTGAAATCTATGTTTGTATAAATCTAATGAGTAAACCACGAAGAGAATAATAATCAGCGCCCAGCAAAAAACCATAAACCAAAAAATTCCGTTATAGCCTTTAAGTGCCTCGTCATAGTCGATCTCTGTGGCTATTCCCATCTCAAAGGTTTTATTCCATTTCCCCACACCCATTACTTTGACCCCTCGGTAATCAGGATATCCCTCGAGACCTGCGAAAATATCTGCAGGGTCTAAATTCTCTACATGTTTGTTATCAGCTATATTCTTAATGTGTTGAGCAACTTTTGTTAAATGCCGACCACTTCCAGGCTTTTCGATAAATCCCTTTGTTATATCTCCTCCCGGATCGCGAATTTGTATGTTGAGAATTCCAGTCTCAGCTGGAGCAAGAAAGCCGAATTCATGAATGAGGCTTCGTAAAAAACGACTTTCAGAAAGTAAGTATCCTAATTTGTTGAAAGCGTAGGTTTCGCCTGTTTTCCCAATTTGAGCGTCTTTATTAAGCTTGGAAAAGCCTTTGTTTGGATCAATTTTTAAAACTAATACTAAGGGTTTTTTATAGTTTTTGATACGATTTGCCACAAACATAACGGGGGCTGTACTACCTTCAATAATCATTGGACGGCTGATAACGGCAAGACTTTGAGTAAAAACCTTGTCTAGAAACTCTCTGCGTTCTGGGTGTATATCTAGAAATTGGTGGAGGTCATGGGTTGTTCCAGAGGGTGAGCCCAAAGTCTTATAGGTTTTGCCCACTTCATCGATGATGTATTTGTCGTTGTATTCTGAATGCTTTTTTATCCAATTATCGAAATGTTCATTGTTAACGGTACCCTGAAGTATGTTTGAGTCAGCCCAATGGGTAACTTCCTTCTTTCTCAACTCAGCCCAGATATCAAGAGATCCGCTTACGGAATTAAGAACGGCAATTAGTTGCGTAACAAGTATCTCTTTATGGCTATTCTTGATGTCTTTCAGGTATAAATGGGATATATACCCTCCAATAATGATGAATAGTATGCCCGTGTAGATAATGCGCGTCATATCCATCAGAAGAAGATCCCTTTTCTTTTCAGTTCTTTGCCTTAGAAAGTTTCCCATAATCTAAATAGGTGTGTTCGGTTAGGAGAATTTGTACTAAAGATAGTGACTTGGGTTAATTATAGCCTTGTATTATACGGAATACCAATAATATTGACTTAATATTGAAATGCGGAATTAGTTGGGCTGGGAAGGTTTTAATTGTTTTGGGATTGAGTAGGGGCGTCTATCGATCTATTTGTGGCTAGAATTCCAGTGTAGAGAGGCTGCTCGAATTTGAGGCGGGGGATACTGATTGACTAACTATTACTCATCTAGCCAGAGGGTGAACCAGCTTGAGATGGATTTTTTATTGCCGCTTTCTTCAGCATATCCGTCCCAGACGTTGAAGGCAATGGGGATGGGTTTGCCGGTGTTGAACTGGATATCAATTTTTTCGTGAATGACTTTCAGTTTGCGTTTTACGATTAATGAATACTGTCCATAGCGGTAACCTGCTTTAACCTTGACCACCTGACTCAGTTCGTCTTGAGTAGTCCATTTCCCCAGTCCATTAGCATTCATCTCGAATGCTTTATTGGTGGAGGTCGTCCATTTCCAAAGGTTAACTGCATGGTCAGCATCGCCATTGAGAAAATAGGGTTTTTGATCATCCAGTTTTATGGGGAACTGCACTGCGATAGCATCCGGGTATTCGGGAGTGACAGGTTCCTGAGGTTCATCTGGATCTTTTCCCTGCATATGCTCTGGTAGAGGCGGGGCAGGGGATTCTTTAACATCTATAAATTTTTTGAGCCTTGGGTCTAGGGATGGGTCGTCCCATTGGATGTAAAGGGCAACTTCTTTTTTGTTATGGACCGCACGTATAGACAAGTTGCGTACTGTTGGGAAATAGGATTTAGGCTTTGCTTGAAGCTGGCCTCCTAAAGGCACAAAGCTGGTTTGTGCTTCTTTCCACTCTTTCGCATTGGGGTCGTCTGAAATTTCTCCCACCACTTTTTTAGCGTGAATGGGACTCTGCATTTTTGGCTGAGTGAGTGGAGCAAGAGTGCTGACGAAGCTGACTATATCCCAGATTTGTTCATCACTGAATACTCTTGGCGAGAATTTGGGCATGGATGTTGTGGAGAGTCCTGTACGCAGGGTTTTAAAGATATCTTTACGGGTACTGCCTCTGCGAAAGGTCCAGGGATGGCTCAGGTTTCTCGGACAGATGGCACCGGATGAATAATCCACAATACGTTGTGTGGCGACACCATCGCCTGGGCCCTCAACACCGTGACACCCGGAACATTGTGTCATGAAGAGTGCTTTACCTCGTTCTATACCTTCTGGGGACAAGGCCGGTTCTTTGCCAACTTTTATAGCCTTATGACTTTTGCCTCGCTTCTTAAATTTTTCAAATT
>JAJDBH010000149.1 GCA_029261455.1 Nitrospinaceae bacterium | reverse complement strand
GTAACATCTGGAGATAAATTTTTCATCCCACCTTTCTCTTGATTTTATCCCTATCCTATTGAAAAAGTTGCTGGTTCAAATGCTAGCAGTTTTATTTATTTTTCAGACCTTTTAATCAATATGCGGATAATTTGATCTGTCAATAAATTTATAGTAATAGTGTATATAAGACTTGAAAGGTTATTTTTAGTCGGGTAATAGTGTTTATTTATATGGGGGTATGGTTTTGGCTGAGTGCCCAAGTAGTGTGGATGTTGCGACATGGTTCTAAAAATTTATTCAAGTAGAAATAGATTTTCCTTTTAAAGGTGGTTGTCATCTATACAGGAGGGGCTATGAAAAACAAGACTACGGTGGTGGTGATAATGCTGGCTCTCTGGTTGCTTCCGATTAATGTGGGAGCCACACAGAATTCTCTGTTAAAAAGAATCCAGTTTCTGGATAGCATTCAAAAAGTGCAGTGGTACAAAATTGAAGGTAGGAAAGTCATCATTGGATGGAAAGGGATCCCTGACAATTTTTATGGCTTGAACTATAAGGCGGCTCTCAATGCTAGTAAGTCGTCCTTATATGAAGTCCAAGTTTGGTCCGTTCGATATCCGCGTAAAGATTGGTCCCCGGGCGATGGAGGACAAGTTTGTATCACTACAGCTAAAAAGGGCCGGGTTGGCAAATGTAGCTGTAAAAATAATAACAAATATTCTCATAGTAAAGCTAATAGCGTTTTATCTTCTAGAGTAAACGAGCTGGACCACGCTCTTTTTAGATATGTAATGTTCGGAAAGGACCCACCCAGCCGACAAAGGGGTTTTCCCTAACCATGGAATACCGATGCCAATGGTTTCCGGGATAATGGTTACAATGATCTCATCGAGTAGCTTTTCTTTTATAAAAAGGTTTGCAACTTCTCCACCGCCAACAAGCCAAACTCGACCTTCTGCGGATGCTTTAATAGCTTCTAATTTTTCTTTCCAGTTTGATGAAACCGGTTCAACGCCGGGTTCTTTAACTTTGAAATCTGCATCCTTACTTAAAACGAGACCAGGCTTTCCCTTGTATGCATATTCTCCGAAACTCAAAATTTTGTCGTAGGTTTTCCTGCCCATAACGACAGCTGAGACTGACTTGTAAAACGGTTCATAATCATATGGAGTTTCTAATGGCGCGGTATAATTACTCAACCAGTCCATAACCTCGTCTTCTCTGGCGATAAAACCGTCTAAACTAACTGCCACATAATAACTTGTTGTTGCCATTTACAGTCTCCAGTCGTTAACAATTTCAAGATGAAAATAAACATCGGATTTTAGCGTTTTATTAACCTGATTTGAAAATATTTTTTTTCTGGAGTTTTCGTGAAGCTCTCCCTGAAGGTAAAATAATATCAATCCTATCCCTCCTTTCTTACATCAAAAGATTTGAACCTTCAATACTAAGGAGGAACTTATGTCAGGTATAGCCCGGAGAATATAGATGTTAGATTCAACTGAGACAAAAGAGGATAATATCCAGCCGCATTTCAAATTCGATAATAGCTACGCCCGCAGCCTTGAAAGTTTTTTTAAGTTTTGTCAGGCAGAACCTGCCGTCGCCCCGCAAATGTTACAGTTCAATCATGCACTAGCCGAGGAGCTTGGGCTTGATCCGCTTGCTCTTGATTCGGATGCAGGTTTGGCAATTTTCTCCGGCAATGTAGCACCCGAGGGTTCCGAACCGTTAGCTCAGGCTTATGCCGGGCACCAGTTTGGCGGGTTCTCACCGCAGTTGGGAGATGGACGCGCGCTTCTCCTCGGTGAAGTGATCGATACTCAACAGCGCCGCCGTGATATTCAACTGAAAGGGTCAGGCCGCACCCCGTTCTCCCGTGGTGGAGATGGCAAGGCAGCTATTGGTCCGGTGCTGCGAGAATACCTGATAGGGGAGGGCATGCATGCGCTCGGCGTCCCGACGACACGCGCCCTGGCGGCTGTTACCACCGGCAATAATGTTTATCGAGAAAGCCTTCTGCCTGGCGCTATTCTCACCCGGGTTTCGTCCAGCCACATTCGTGTCGGGACATTTCAGTATGGCTCTGCGCGTGGTGATGAAGGTAAAGTCCGTGAACTCGCTGATTACGCCATTAAGAGGCATTACCCCGACACAGCCGATGCGGAAAATCCCTATCTGGCATTCTTCGATGCAGTTTCCGATGCCCAGGCCTCACTGGTGGCACACTGGATGAATATTGGTTTTATTCATGGAGTGATGAACACCGACAACATGACGATCTCCGGCGAGACCATTGATTATGGGCCTTGCGCTTTTATGGACAATTTTGCTCAGGGCACGGTGTTCAGTTCGATTGACCAATATGGTCGCTATGCCTATGCGAACCAGCCGGTGATTCTATCGTGGAACTTGACCCGATTGGCAGAAACGCTGGTTCGGTTTATCGACCCTGATAAGGAAAAGGCCATCGAAATAATGACCGACAGAGTCGAGCGCATTCAGCCTCTTTATGAAAAATACTGGCTCGCCGGAATGCGATCCAAAATCGGTTTGACGACCGAAGATCCTCTTGATAAGAAGCTGATCAACGATCTGCTGGAAGTGATGGAAAAAGGACATGCAGATTTCACTCTGGTCTTCCGCCGTCTTTCCCAGGCTTTGCGAGGGGATAGCGACGCTGTACGAAACCTGATCGAAGAACCCGCTGCCTTCGACGCTTGGGCGCAACGTTGGCGTGAGCGACTGGAGCAGGAAGGAGTTGCAACCGAGACGAATGCGCAGGCGATGGACCGGGTCAACCCGATCTATATTCCACGGAACCATAAAGTCGAAGAAGCCCTGGCCGCCGCAACCGAACAGCAAGACATGCAGCCCTTCTCAAATCTACTGGCTGTTATAAGTCACCCCTTCGACGAAATTGTGGGGAAAGAAGCCTACGCCGAGCCGGCTCCAGAAACCAATATACCCTACCGAACATTCTGCGGAACCTGACCGCTCGGCGCGGGGCCTATAGCTTTTTCGGGATGTGCCAGTGTTGGCGAGAAAAAAGTTGTTTCGGCTAAATCTAGCTTCAGCCGAAACTAAAAATCCCTCTCCCCGCCGAGGTAGAGGCTGGGTGAGGGGGGCGTCATACTTACCTTAATGCCTCGAAGGGGTGCTCTATAATTAAGATGAAAGAATTGATTAATTCTTCTGGTGACAACAGGCCTAGGCTAAACGTTTTTTCTGTAACGGTAATAAGCGACTCTCTTAGCGATTTCCTGCGCGAAGTAATTGATTAATTCATTTTCCGTCCCAAACTCTGACTTCGTTTCTTCGCCATCTCCTCGCTTCTCCTGGACTTTAAAACCGGGTTCCGTCTCTACATTTACTTTGTTTTGCCAAAGATTGGTGTCCCAGTACTCTTCCTGACTCTCCTGTGCTTTAAAGTTTGGCTGGATGTTCCAACTGATGCAGCTCGAACGGTCTATCTCATTGCCAACCTCTATCGTTGCATGCTCATCCAGAATATTTGTCTTGATATATTCTGGTTCGATCGATGCGACAAGGTCATTAAGGAGAGTGCGAATGGGTTGGAAGTTCTCTACTTGACGAATGCGAAAATTTTCATTTTTAACTTCGTAGTCTTCCCACTTTTTCATTTCGGTCTGAATGTATTTCTGGATTTCGTCTTTCGGGTTCACTTCGACCTTCTTTCCTGATGAAAATTTGGGTTGATAATATTCATGGATCACTTCACCAGAAGCTTGTGATGTTTTAGCATTTTATTGAGTTTTGGGAAGTGTTGGCAATGCTTTTCTGCCTCTCTTGTTTCTCAGGAACAATGATGGATCTTCCAATTGCTTGTTCGAGCGAATGTTCAACGATTTTGTTGAGATGACTTTTTTAAGTTTTCCAGAACTGTCGTACACTTTGACTTCATGCATATCATCACCTCTTTTGAGGCTATTGGCCTCAAGTGTTAAAGAAAAAATGCCACTCCAAGGGGGAGTAGCGATATTTAAAAACCTGTATTATGTTTGATTCCCTACGCTCGATCAGTAATAGAGTAGAGGGTACTAATAGAATACTCTGACTATTCTATATAGCTAGGTAATTAAGATTAAATTTGTTTAATCTTAATTATTAAGCTTCGTGAGCCTGTAATAACCCCACCATTATCTTTCTTGCCCGGAGGGGTAATTCACTTGTCATCCTGAGTGAGATCGAAGGGGTATGCCTCGAAGGGGTTGCGTCCTTCTCTTTCAGGCCTTGGAAAATATGGTGCCCGTAAAATAAGGGCTGGGAGGTCTGGAAGAAAAATCAGTTTCACACAATTTGGTTTTGTAGTTACTTTTAAAGCCATTCAGGTATTTATAAACTATTGGCAGCGACAAAGGTTCTTGAATGTAGCCATCTATTTCCTTGCTAACCATTAACCATCCCAGGTCAGACAGTGTCGGGGGTGAAATCAAAATATAGTTTGAGTTAGGTGAATAGCGTTTGGCAAACTTGATAAAATCGGAAAAATCCATATCTCCCAAATCAAGAGGAATGAAAATATCGGAGAAATCGGGATAAAGTTTTATCAAGTTCAAGGCTTTAATACCACTGGTGGCAACACAGCCGCTTATAATGCCCTTCATTTCTGCTTTAAGAGTTTTTGCCTCCAAACTATTTTCAATAATTACCAAAATATCATTTTTTATTGTGTATTCCATGTCGTCTATCCTCATATTAGTTTTCTATATTAAATTGAATCTCTTTATTTCTTTCTGGAATTATTATCTGAGGGGCACAAATAATTTTTACTCGGGAAGTCTTCAAGGATCCACCTATGAGTTTTATTGTCTTTCAATTCAAAATATTTTAAAACAAAACCAATCTTTGAATTAATGATAGGCCGGAGAAGTTAGGGAACGGTTTGAGGGAGGTTTGGATTGAATTATTATCTCAGCAGAAATTTTATGCTTTTCAGAAATGTGAAAACAGAGATTAAGGTTTTAGGCTCTTTAAAAGCCAATTTTGGTTCATATATATTGAATTCACGCCTCGCAGAGGTAGACCCCATGTTATTTCATCGGGTTCCCGTAAGTGAACTGACAGGCATTTAAATTAACAACAACTTGGGTCTATTTGTTTTGGTGGGCAGGGGATTGTTCCATACGAGCAGAACACGCAACAATCATCTTGATTGGGCTTCAAGGTTTCTCCGCAATCTTTGCAATCATAGAAAAACTGGCAGGAGTCAGTAGGCATTATTTCTTTTTTCTCAAATCCGCATTTTGTACATCTTATAGTAGAAAATAGTTCTACTTCTTTTTTAGCCATCGATGATTTTACCATCTTGTATTGTGCAAGGCTTCAGTGCATAGCCGATCATTGAAATTTCGAAATAATTTGTAGTCAAGTAGAGATTGGGCTTCTTTATGATAGTTCGATAATAACTATAAACGGTCTGAATTTTCACGCAGTTCTTCTAGAGTTGACCTATTATTCCTTGTCGTTTATCGATATATTCTTTTTCAGTTATGACGTTTTCTTTCCGTAGCTGATCTAGGAGATCTAGGCGTTCTTTAATGTCTGAAGCGGTATGCTTCCTGGGGGGGTGGTTGTCTTTCTTGAGCGAAGGGTTTGGCGCGGGTTCTGGCAATTTCCGAGAGGCGGTCGGTAAAACTTCATCAAAGATTACCCAGTTAGTAATGTCCTGCGCTATCTGGGTTGATCCCCTCCAATAGCGTTGTTTATAAGCCTGCCCTTTTTGCAGAACCAAAACCCAAGGCTCTCCTGAAACACTGAAGTCTTCAATCCCCCATTTGATGCCCCGCAATGCGGTGAACCTCCAGTTTAAGCCTTCTGAGGTAAAAAACGTATCACCCCGAAGATAAAGCTTTCGTGATGCGTTGTAGATTTTAAATGAAACTCGTTGATTTGAATTTACGTGGGTGAATTTATCCTGTATCAGGGGGGCAAGGCGTTTGACCAAATCGTTGTTAAAAATGCGCCCTTTTTTAACATTTAAAATATTTTTTTGTTTGAATTTTAAAGCAACCAGACTTTTTTGAATCGTCTTCAGTTGGAATGAGTAGGGGTGGACTAATTTTAACTGGAATTTTTTCTGGATTTGCTTTTTAAACGGAAGAATCTCTACTTTGTATTTTTTTAAGTTGTCGGTCGCTTTTTGGGCAAAAGCGGGAGAGGCAATAATGATAAAAAATAAGAAAACTTGAACGTGCAGAATCAGGAATAAATAGAAAGTTTTGTGTTTCACGAGTCCCCTCTATAACAATGGCACGGACTTATTTCATATCTTGCTGAATTATAAAAATCCTCTCCGCTTTGCTAATAGGCGAAGACAAAGCCAAACTCTCCTGTATGTGTTTTTTCAGTGTGATTTGAACTGACCCTCTGAAGATCTCCAGTTACTTCAAAGACAAATTTCAAATTCCGCATCAGGTAATAAGATAGGTTTGCGGTAGCAACATTAACATTCAGCGTGGGTTTTCGATCGACGTCTACATAGTTATGCAGGAGAGAGAGTATCCAGTCATCGTTAAGTTTGTGGGTTACACCGGCAAAACCGCCCCAGGACTTTATAGTGTTTTTCCCTGACTGAAAAGTGCCGTTATCATCTTCTCCGTACAGATAGCTCCCCCAGAGGTTCCAGTCGTCGAACAACATGAAGTTGAAGTCAGGTCCAATGCGGAAAAAATTATTTTCTACGCTTGAGGTATTCCTTTCCTTTCCAAGGTAACCATAGACCCCAACCCCTTGATTGCCGTAACTGAAATTAAGTCTTCCATAGACATTCTTAAAGTCATCCGAGTCAAAATTTCTGTCATTATTAGCGGTGGTGATTCCATTGCCATTGGCAATACCCGTTAAAATTCCAACTCCAAAGTCATCGGTAACATTGACACTATAACTGATCTCGGAGGCACGGTCATAGACCAGATCGAAACCACTATCACTCACCTTGGTTGTGTAGTATGAGAAATCTTGAAAGGTGAGCCTCTGTTCTCTAGGGAAGATTGAATCCGTTATTTGAAACTGACCGATACGAATGTCTATATTATTTTCTTTATAAATATTGTTGAAAACCATAAAGGCATCCTCTATCCCTGTAACTCCTCCACGTTCATCAAAGAAAAAATAGAAGTAGTAAGAGATATCTTTTCTTAAAATTCCACTGGTCAATATTTTGGCCGAGAAGGGTGCCTCTTGGTCGAACGTTACCTCGCCATCATTGCGCATGCGGTAGAAGGAATCGACACGGATGGCAAAAGGAAAAGAGTCGTGAAGCAACAATTTATCTTCTTCGATTTCCTCCACATAGTCTTTTGGGTCTTCTTCGGGCATTTGATAGCCATTCCCCGCAAAGTTTTGACCAAAACTATTCAATAGAGGGAAACCTACGTGGCACATGGTGCAACTCATCTTATATTTTCGAGCAAATAGGGGTATTGCTTCAGCAGTTTTAGGGATAAACTCTACTATTAGAGACAATAGAATTATTACGGGAATTATTTTTTTTAACATGCACCTTGCTCCTGTAAATAGAATTCAGTTTTGGTCTGCTTATTGATTTTGAATGACCGGTGATTTCTGTATAAAGACTCTGTAACCTAGAGTTATAAAAAGGGCTACTGCGGCGACATAAAAAGATGCGGCTGATACCTGTGCCAAAATCCCTATAGATTCTTTTGCGGCTCCAGTGGACCCCATTCCCGGAGCTAGGAAACCCGCAATAAGCCAAAAACCACCATAACCTAAACTCCCTAAACCACCAAGTATAGATATTCCCATTTGTAGTTTTGGGGGGAATAACAGCCCGGCAGCTACTAGAGAGAAAACGATACTAATAACCCCCATTGTTTGGGAATGTAAGTGGGCTCGTTTCATGTACACCCACGCTTTTTTTGAAACCTTGTCCGCTAAGCTTTGATCGCCCTTGTATTTATCTACTAATACAGCAGAAGCATTTTCCTTGAATGTGTTTTTAAAGCTGTCTTCACAACAGCCAAATCCAAGCCCCATTGCCCCACCAAATAAAATGGCGATCATTGCCAGGGCTAGTCCAAATTTAATATGTGTAAAGTTCATTTTTATATCCTCCTAAGTTAGATAGAAAAAGTGTTTGCAAAATTCCTTCAATAGATATTTATTAATTCGATAAATGTTAGATGTCAGCACCGATAGCATCAACACCAAGCTTTGTTGTAAATGGACAAAAAATAAGTGCAATGGCATAATTCCTTTTCATAAGTTGAGATAAAGTTTTTCAATTTCATATTGAAAAAATAAGCTATTTAAAGTTTTATTCAATCCGTCAGTCGACCTAGAAAATAAGACCTTTATTTACTAGGGCTTAAGGGTGTCCATATGTCAAAAGACAGTGTGCTTATGGTGGTGTTTTTAGGGGTGATTTCTCTAATTAGCGGACTTGATATATTTTTTGATTTACAGGAAGGGTCCTCATTGGGTCACATTGGCACAGAGGGCATCATTTTATTCATTGCTCTTTGTGGTGTATTTTTGATTGTTCGCGAAAATTTGAATATAAAGAGAGCGAACAAAGATTTATACCAAAATCTGGAGCAATCGAGGCAGGATACGGTTCTTTGGAAAAGTGAGGCAGAGAAGTATTTGCTAGGTTTAGGAGAAGCAATCGATAAGCAAATGTCTCACTGGAAGTTTACCCCTGCAGAAAAAGAAGTCGGACTGCTTATGTTGAAAGGGTTCAGTTTTAAGGAAGTCGCAGAATTCAGGGAAACCAGTGAAAGAACAGCAAGACAACAGTCACTATATATCTATAGGAAGTCCGGGTTAGGGGGAAGAGCGGAGTTCTCCGCTTTCTTTCTGGAGGATTTACTTCTACCAAAAGGTAAGAATGGCGATATTCATTTCCGGGGATAATGATTAGGTTTTTATCTTTTCTGGTTTGAAGCGGGTAGGGTTCATAGTTTCGATTTGAACACTATTAGATTGGGTGTGACAACCTATCCAGCCGTCGACAGTAAGTGGGGTTCAGAATTAAATGCTGAAACTGGGACCCAGGAGTTGCTACAACTGGGAGTCAGTACGTATTGCAACCCCTCCAATAAATTCATGCCATTAGGGTACAAGGTCCTCTTCCTTTGTCCTCCTGAGCAATGACGAAGGGTCATGCCCCGCAGGGGTAGAAGGGGTAGACGCCCTTCAAATTTATCATGCGAACTCAAAAAAAGTAGGACCCAGTTGAAATAACTAAGCCCTACTTTTTTTAGTTGGGAAAGCTGGTTACAATTATGCTTTTTTGAATAAGAAACAGTATGGATATAGTTGGAAATGTCATGACAGCACCTCAGTTAATTTGTTTTCAAATACTGAGATATTTTCCCGAACATAGCTCTCAAAAGATTTTGGCTTTCGTTCGCCAATTTTTTGAACCACATCAGTAACTTTATCGAAAAGCCCATTTTGATAATCTTCTCCCACCCTTGAAAGATGATCGATTAAAAATTTGGGGTGTCCTTTTTCTGCCATGGCCTTCTGCCAATACTCCATGGGAATATCAATATATTCAACCGACTTTCCGATGGACTCGCCAATTATTCCAGCGATGTCTTTTTGAGATAGAACCTGTTGTCCTGTTACTGTGTATGCTTTTTTAATGTGTGGTTCAGGATTAGTTAGTATTCCCACTACCACAGCAGCAATGTCATCAGTCGTAACTGGAGCATGTTTTTTATCCCCATGAGGCAGATACAGTTTCCCATCCCTGGCAATAGACTCTGCGTTGAGGATGGCTGCCATTTCTGCAAAAAACGTCGGGCGAATGTGAGTAGCACCAATATTTGCCCAATCCAATACCTGTTCGGCCAACCAATGCTGGCGACTGAGGGCGCTGGGGTGGTTTTCACGAACTATAATTTGCGACATATTGACTACCGATTCAAAAACGTTTTCTTTCGCTACTATAGAAAAGTTGGTAGAGGCTTCCAAAAGACGGTCCGCAGGGGGATAACAAAAGTAAGCCCTTTTGATTCCCTTCATGGCAGCTCGAAGAGATTTTAAATTTAGAAAATCTCCCATCACTACTTCAGCCCCCAGAGTAGTTAATAGTTCAGATTTGTCGTTAAATTTTCTCACCATGGCACGTACGGGGAATCCCTTTTCAATAAGTTGCCTGACAACATGAGAACCGGTTCTTCCTGCTGCTGCCGTTACTAATATTTTAGTGTTATTCATGAGTTTTCTCCTTTAAATTTAGTGTATATACACGTTTATAGGCCAAAAAAAACTAATAGGGATTAAGCTTTTTCACGGTTGATGATAAATTGTCCAATAATACTTCCCAATTACTATTTCCCAGGGTTTTGACTACCTGCCTTTGAACTTTCTTCCAATGAATCATGGCTTTTTTCAAAACATTTTTACCTGAGCGAGTTAAAGACAAGGTTTTAGTTCTCTTATCTTCTCCCTGTAAAACTTCAACCCAACCCAGTTTTTGCAAAGGTTTCAAGTTTCGAGTCAAAGTAGTTCGATCCATAACCAGGGCCTTTGATAATTCAGTGATGGCAACGTTTTCTCTCGAAGAAATAGCGGCCAGTAAAGTGAATTGAGTGGCGAAGAGCCCACAAGGTTTTAATGCTTCATCAAACAATTGTGTTACTGCCCGTGTTGCTTTTCTTAAATTGAAACAAGTGCAGTTCTGCACGTTTTCGCTCCTTTTACTGGAAATCCTTTTTGTGTCCGGCTTCATATTTAGGAGCATATACACGTATTTTGGTGTTGTCAATAGTTTTTGAAAATATTGCTACTTCTTATTTTAGAAGTAGATAGTTTTACCGCCTTGTATTGCGCTTGGGGCCAGTAAATACCCAATCATATTGGAAGCTGGTAGATAACCCACTTTTGTGAGGTTGTTTGGTAATGGTTACGTGTTTTAAAGGGAAAAATTTACTCTATAAAAATGTTGTTTATAGTCCAAATCATTTATTCGAATACGAATAAAAGTTTCTGTAGATCTATTTGACATGGAGTCTTGGGTGGTTACACTATTAAAATAGCCAATAGTGATGACAATTAATAACTTTTTTCAAAAAAAACTTGGCCGATAAATATTGCTGAAAAAATGAATTATATAACTAATTATTAAGCCCTTGCCATAGGTAGCCCTACTATTGGTTATATTTTAAAACCACTCAAAACCCTAGTGCCAGATATATATGGAATTCCTTGAACAACAATTAAACCTTGAGACAAGAAAGGGCTTGGGTATGGAGGGAGTATTTGATGGGATTAACCATGTTATCAAGCTTTTGTCTACTAGTGGGTCATTGAAAGAGACTTTGAAAAGTTTGATTCTTCATATAGAAGCTCAGCTAGAAGATGTGCGATGTTCAATCCTTTTAGTGGATGATACTGGAAAATATTTACATAAGGGCGCTGCCCCCAGCCTTCCTGAGTCTTATTGTGATGCTTTAGATGGTTTTTTAATTGGTCCCATAATGGGGTCTTGCGGCGCGGCTGCATATAAAAATGAAATGGTTGTGATAGACAACATTGAAACACACCCTCTTTGTTCCGACTATAAAGATCTTGCCCTGTCGCACAATTTGAAGGCCTGCTGGTCCACTCCTATTGGTGATGTCGAGAATAGGGTGTTAGGCACCTTGTGCCCATATTTCAGTGAAGCAAGGATTCCCAGTGAGGAAGAAATTAAAAAAATTCAGTTTGCATCATATCTGGCAGGAATTGCTATTCAGCTTGATAGCAGGGATAAGGCTTTAAGAAAAAGTGAAGCCCGGTATGAATTACTGTTTAACCATATGAAATCTGTTACGGCGGGAACCTCTTCTGATACAGGTGAAGATTTTCTAAAATCCTTGATTTCTAATTTAGCATCCACTTTGAATATGAAATTTGGTTTTCTGGGCGAGTGTAAGGGAGATATGGTTGACGTCCGGTTTATTTGGGCAAATGGACAGCCGGGAAATAAATTTAACTATCAACTTAGTGGCACCCCCTGTGAAATCGTAATTTCTGAAAATAGGCCTCTATTAATCGGTGGAAATGTTCAGAAAAAATTTCCCAATGACCATTTATTAATGGAGTTTGGAATTGAAAGTTATTTTGGTGTGCCCATTTGTGACCCATCAGGAGAGGTTATTGCCAACCTTGTGGTCATGGATAATAAACCTCATTTAGACACCGCCAACTTTGAACTTATTTTGTCGAATTTTGCCTCGCGTGCGGAAATAGAACTTTTTCGCGGGAAAATGGAACGGGGATTGATTGAATCTATGGAGCATGCCAAAAAAGCCAACAAAGCGAAATCTGAGTTTTTGTCTCGAATGAGTCATGAGCTGCGAACTCCTATGAATGCTATTTTGGGTTTTACCCAATTATTAGAGATGGATACTAATAAACCATTAGCCGATTACCAGAAGGAAAGTTTGGGAAGAATATCTTCTGCGGGAGCTCATCTATTAAAGCTCATAAATGAAGTGTTGGACCTTGCCAAAATTGAGTCTGGGAAAATAGAATTATCAATAAAACCGGTTGATATTGGTCTTTTGATCAACGACCTGATTTCTACGATAAAACCTTTGGCAGATGAACATGGCGTCTCCCTTTACTATAAAAAAAGCTCTAATGAACGATTAATAGCTGAGGTAGATTCACTACGTTTTAAGCAAGTAGCTCTCAACCTGATTTCTAATGCTATAAAATTCAATAAGCCCAATGGGTCTGTTGAGATTTCAATTAATATACAAAATGAAGGCTCGGTTCGATTAGGAATAAAAGATTCAGGTAAGGGTATTCCAGCAAATCACAGAGAAAAGTTGTTCAAACCATTTGAACGATTAGATGTGAAGTCCGAGCTTGTTGAAGGAACTGGTATTGGTCTCGCCATATCCAAACATTTCGTTGAATTGATGAAGGGATCTATTGGGTTTAAAAGTGTAGTGGGAGAAGGTAGTTTCTTTTTTGTTGATATGCCTGTTTCAGATAAAACACCTTTACAAGATGAGGATGAACCCTCAGATATGGTTTCCTGCACCTTGACAAAAAAACATGACAAAAAAATACTTTATATAGATGACATTTCAACCAATCTTGAATTGGTAAACCAGATTGTTAATTGTCTTGCGGGTGTAAAATTAATTTCAACTTCTGACCCTTTTACAGGAATTGAATTAGCCCAGGCAGAAAGTCCCGATTTAATATTGATGGATATTCAGATGCCGGGCATGAATGGATTGGACGCTTTTAATAAACTTCAAGCTCTCAATAAGACCCGATATATTCCTGTAATCGCTCTGACTGCAAATGCAATGAATGAAGATATAAAGAAAGCTTTGGATATGGGATTCATTGATTACATCACCAAACCCATTGAGGTGCCTAAATTTCTCAAAGCAATTAATGATTTTTTGGTGTGAAAATCTTTTCTAACTATATCGGAAGGGGCTGACTTTATGTACGAGCTATTATATTGCAGCTTGGCAGCTGGAGAAGTAACTGAAGCCGAAATCTTAAATATTTTAAAAAAAGCCCGTGATAAAAATTCCAGCCTCGGGGTAACGGGGTTACTGGTTTATCAAAAAAGGACCGGAGAGTTTTTGCAAATTCTGGAAGGGGAAAAAGAAGTTGTATTAAAATTATTGGAAACCATTAGAGCAGATAAAAGGCATAAACGTTTGAAACTGGTTCATGAAAAAGAGACCACCGAAAGAGGTTTCAAAAGTTGGAGTATGGCATTTGCGAATATGGAGTCCATTGATAAATCTAAGTTGGAAGGAATTTCAGATTTTCTAGAAAAAGGTTATACCCATGAACTGGTTGATGACCCCTCCTGGGCCGCACAAATAATGGAATCATTCAAAAATAATCTTCCTCCCGAATAATTTTCAAGTTTCCTGCAAAGCCGGTGGACCAGTGTAAACCCGATCATTTTGGGAACCGATAGACAACCCCCTTTGTTAGAGAATCTAGCTGGAAAATGTATAGTTTCTTTATAAAAACAAAAGGGAATTGTCAACAAAGCTGGTTAATAGAAATACAAGCGTATCCACACCTTTCAGTAACCCTTTGTAAAATAATGTGTCACAAAGACATGCCTGTTTTGGTATGTGTTTTGCTATAAAATAAGGTTAGTAGTCCATTGTTGATAGCGGCATGCAGAAAAACAGGCCCGATCAGCTAAGTCAATTCTATAGATAGACCCGTGTAATATGAAAACTTTGCAAGCTATTTTAAACTCGGTAAATGAAGATTTAAATGTGAATAGCCTGGTGCAGTCTTCGCCAGTGTGCCACAAAATTTTTGATCCGGATTTCAATCTGAGGTTTATGAGTAAGAGTGGTGTAACCGCTCTAAAGATTGAAGATGTGGAAGATTTTTATGGGAAAGTTTTTCCTACTGATGCAGCTCCAAAAGCCACTCGTGATATCGTCAATAAATGTATGCATCTTGCCAGCAAGGGAGAAACTAATACAGTTGAATATTCTTTTGAAGTAGATGGGAAGGTTATTTGGTTTAGAACTACAATCAGTCCATTTTTCAATGCTGAAGGTAATCTCTCATATATCACAGCAGATTCTATGGATATCACCAGTAACAAAAAAATGGAGAAAGATGCCGATAAAGCCAACCAGGCTAAATCAGAATTTTTGGCTCGGATGAGTCATGAATTACGCACTCCGATGAATGCTATTTTAGGGTTTACTCAATTGCTGGAAATGACGGCTCAAAGTAAATTGAGCGATAAGGAATTGAAAAACCTGCAAATGATATCTTCAGCAGGAAGTCATCTTTTGGAACTCATTAATGAAGTCTTGGATATTTCTAGAATTGAATCTGGGAAAATGGATTTATCCATCGAGTTGGTCGATCTGGTTTTCATCGTAGATAATGTGATTTCTATTTCCAGATCATTGGCCGATTTAAATAATATATCAATTGAGTATCAGATAATTCCTGATGGCAATATTTTTGCTGAGGTAGACCCACTTCGGTTCAAGCAAGTTGTTTTAAATTTGGTCTCAAATGCCATCAAATATAATAAGCCTAACGGTTCTGTAGTTATTTCTTTTGAAAAACTAGCGGATAGCCAAATTCGCTTAGGAGTAAAGGATACGGGCTATGGAATTCCTGATGAGAATAAAGATAAAATTTTTATGCCCTTTGAGCGTTTTGATATGAATTACGAGCAAATTGAAGGAACGGGTATAGGGCTTACAATATCCCAAAAGCTTATTGAATTGATGAATGGGTCTATAGGTTTTGCAAGTGCTGTCGGAGAGGGTAGCTTTTTTTATGTCGATGTTCCTGTTTCAGAAAAAATCCCTTCACCAATTCAGGTTGAAAAGCAATCAGGTTCAGTTCAGTCTTCTATGAAGAAGAACAAAATAAAGAAGGTTCTATATATTGAAGATATTAACGTAAACGTGGAATTGGTAAGACAAATATTAATCAAGAGGCCTCGCGTGGAATTAATATCGGCTTCAAATGCTTTGGATGGAATTGGACTGGCTCAGTCTGAGAAACCTGATTTGATTTTGATGGATATTAATATGCCAGGTATGGATGGTATAACTGCATTCAACAAACTAAAGGTCATAGAAGAGACTGGGAAAATTCCAGTCATCGCTTTGACAGCAGATGCCATGAACACAGATATAAAAAAGGCTCTTGATATAGGGTTTAAGAGTTATATTACCAAGCCCCTAGATGTATCTACTTTTTTCGATGAAATTGACAAGGTTTTAGCTTCCTGACTTCTGCCATAAAAATATTCTCAAAAACCGAGATCCTGTGGCAGTAATCGGCCAAACTCGACCGAACTGGGTCACCTTAAAGAAGTAAGAAAATTACCTGATTATAGGTAGCTGACTTTGTAGTGAATTTGTACAAAGTCATTTGGGAATGTAATTGCCTCTGATTTTTCCAGCCGTATATCTTGAGTTGTTTTTCCAAACAGAGGCTTACCTTCCCCCAGTAATACTGGAACCTGTGTTATGGTCATCTCATTGATAAGCTTAAGATTTAAAAAAGATTGAATGGTTTTACCACCATCCACGTATGCATGTTTAAACCCTTCACCTTTTAATTTAGTAATCAATTCCAGCAAATCACCTGAGTACATCTCTACCTTATCCTTCATATTTTCTGGTGGTTCTTTCAAAGTGTTACTAAGAACTATGATTCGAGTATCACCGTACAGCCACTGATCTGAGGCCAGGTTCATACCTGAGATCATTTCCATAGACCCACGGCCCATAATCAAACAATCAACTGATTCCATGAAATTGCCCCAACCCATGTCGTCACTTTCATTCATTTTTGCTTCATGATTACCATACAACTCTAACCAATCAACACTTCCATCATTTCTTGCGATAAATCCATCAACACTCGTTGCGATATAAACGGAAAATTTCATTTTACTTCCTTAGCTGGGATAACTATACGATTTAAGATGATCTACGAGTAGGTATGATTGTCTGCTTTGGGTCGTATGCGCGTCTACGATTGGTCGCAACAGGACAATGAAGGGGGCAAGTCCATTCTTGACTGTATCTCAAACCCTGAATTCTGTTGTTGGATTATACTCGTTTTACCCGTGGCGGGCATGATCCTTCGATCTTGCTGAGGATGGGCAGCATTGGCCCTACGCCGAGTAGCAAAAAATGGGGTGAGCGACGGGACTTGAACCCGCGACCACTCGGACCACAACCGAGAGCTCTACCAACTGAGCTACGCCCACCATTATTTTTTGGTCTTAATTATGCAGAGGCAAAGTGTAATCTAACTTCAAATTTTTGTAAAGAGTCGATTTATTTAATGACGCGAAGGTGGCTGCGGTCGCGCTTTCCTTCGGTTTTGGTTTCTGCGGCTGGTTTACCTTCGGTTTTGGTTTCTGCTGGTGGTTTACCGCTTGTTTTTACTGATTTCAGCTTTGAAGCGGGTTTTTCTGGTTTGACCACCATTGCCTGATCTGCAAGATTCATATCTGTTGGAATGCTTTCTTCCCAAACCTGTCCGTTCTTCATCTTGGGATCATAAATGGCCCACACAGCTCCAAATGGCAGGGCGCATTCATGCGGCCGACCGTTGAAGGCCAGCTTTGCAAATATCCCTTCTTCTGTAACTTCAAACGGGCGTTTGAAATTTAAATTGAAGACCAGGTTCAGCGATGAGTTGTCTTTATGACTCGCCGGGACATCCACATCCGGGTGCCGGGCATCGAGGCAAACCATGGCATCGCCTTCTTCCAAAAGGTATAAAAGAAATTCGTATTTCTTCTTATTTAATGTTTCCATTTGTCTAAAATAACATAAATATTCAAGGGGTTAAAGGGCCAGAAATGGCATAAATCTCGAGACTCGGGTCCCAAAGGGAATTAAGGTGTGGGGCGGGCTGGGAAGACTGCATGGTTCTGCCAAGTCAAAGGGCCCACTTGCCGGTCAAGTGGGGAAATGCTACCATGCGCCTCGATTCCACCGAGAGTTTTTGAGAATTCGACACTGACGTTGATTTTTAGTGGCATATAAATGTTAAACCGTTTTTTAGGGGACCAATATGGCAGTTAAGGGATTCATTTGCGGGTTGTTCATCAGCTTTTTGGCCATGAGCGGCATCTGTAGCGCGGAAGGTTTAAAAACCGTTGAGGTGTGGAAGAATCTTTTTACGGTTACAGGAGACGGGGTGGACTCGAACACCATCTTTCTCATCACCCGAGATGGCGTTGTTGTGGTGGATACCCGGGTGACCCCGAATGAAGCGAAAAAAGTGCTGGCAGAAATTCGCAAGCGAACGGATCTTCCCATTCTCTACACGATCAACACGCATTATCATGGAGACCACACTTTTGGGAACCAAGTATTTGAAGGCAATGGACCCATCATTGCCCATGAGAGTGTTCGCAAGAATTTGTTCGGAGATTTAGGCAAGGATCATCTGGAAGCTTTCAAGAGCAAGAATATACCCGGAATGGATGAGACAGTCGTAACTCCGCCCAATATGGTTTTTAAAGATGAAATGGAAATCTTTGTAGGTGGATATAGTTTAAGGTTGATGCACGTGCGGGGGCATACAGATGGTGATGTATTCATCTATATTGATCAACTGAGAACCCTGATCACGGGTGATTTAGTTTCTTACAAAAAGATTCCTTCCCTGAAAGACGCCTACGTGGAGGAATGGATTTCTGCTATGGACCTGTTGGCTGATTTCGACGCAGAAATTTTTATTCCGGGCCATGGCGCACACGGTGGCAAACCGGTACTTATAGCGATGAAACATTACCTGCTGAGACTTAAAGAAATGGTTCTAAAGCAGTTGGAGAATGGCAAGTCCCTCAAAGAGGCTCAGGATGCGATCCGACCAGTATTAACGGAGAAACATAAAGGCTGGAAAAACCTGAAATGGCTGGATGCAAATATCGAACGTGCGTATCTAGAGTACAGTTTGAAATAGAGGTTGTATAGATACAGGCCTCAGTGAGAGGCCTGTTTTTTTTTCAGTATGTTTTTAAGGTGTTTGCTGAACCCCAGCATGAAGAGGGTTGCCCCGAACATTTCTGATCCTTCCTCAATACCGATCAACAGACGGCCGTAGTCCACTCCCATTGGGTCGATAATGTTTTTAGCCAGTCCTTCGAGCAGAAGAACCGAGACCCAGAACATTAAAGCGACAAACATCAGCACGATGATTCCCGGTGAATAAAGAAATTTCCTTAAAAAGAATTGGCTGAGAAAAACAACCACAACCAAAGCAACAGGGCCATAAAACCATAACCATTCGTGGATGAAGTGGAAGGTCGTTGATTCTGGGATCAGGTTTCGGCCCCAGAAAATAAGGTTTTCGTGGATGCCTACACAATCATCCAAACCAATATAGAAGTAAACACTGGCGACCAGATACCAGGGCAATTTTTCTTTCCAGGCGGCGTCCTTACCGCAATCGACCCAGGCCGTAATTAGCACAGTGAGCCCTAAAAGATAAAGCTGAATGGCAGAAAAATGGGTGCCGTAACCCTGTTCGGCGTTCAGGTTCCAATGGAAAATATCGGGGTAGGCGAGCCACATTATTTGCAGTTCTATTTCGATGATGATCAAAAAAGCAAAAAAATAAATTCGCTGGGGAGTGTTGGTGAGTAGCTTGGTTAAGGTTTCGAGATGGCGATTACGAAACGGGACATTCAGCATGCATCGTATGGAAAACAACAATAAAAGCAGGGCCAATGGGTTGTTTAGTTTTCTTCCGGGAAGGGGAAAAGGAAATGGAATGTCAAACTGCCCCTTCAAGAAAATCAGTAGAAGGACAATAAGGTTCACCCTGATTATCCATTGAATCAAAGTGTCCAGTTTGTTTTTTGTCGACGGGGTGAGGGGCAAGAAAGTGTCCGGGTTAAGGTGTCAGGGTTTTCCGATGAGCTGATAAGGCTCGAAAGACGCGTTCATCTCAAGAATGATTTTGTACTCGGGATTATTCAGCCAAGTTGAGCTGTGTTCTTTCTTTATAATCAGTAAAGCATCAGGCCCTGGTGATTCCTGAGTTGCATTTTTTACCGGCAAGTCCAGGTAGTAGAGCAGGTCTTCACGGGCCTTACCGTAATTGAACAAGGGACGATTCCCTGAGACCTGTTTTATCTTTTCTGCGAAAGGCCGGAACGAACTATATTCGTTAACAACTCTTGCCGCCGGCCCGTTAACTGCAAGATACAGGAGAAAGGTCCACCCCGCTATCAGTCCGGTCATTTGTATGCCTGAAGATTTATGCAAGGCTTGGCGCAAGTATTTCGCAAAAATTAACATACCCCCTGCACCTATAGCAAGGAAAAGGCCCGGAGGCCGATGTTTATCATAAAGCAGTTGAGCCATCCAACGATCACGGGAATTTAAAAAAGCCGAAAATGAATCGAAATTCAGCTCTGGAAGCAGACTGCCGAGGGTCAATGCCAGCGCTAGGAAGGTCATTAATCCCATTATGATCCAAGTGGGAATAGACATGCCTAGTTTGATTTCGGTGCCAAACCGCGAAAAATATACGGCCAGGATAACGGCTCCCATAGGGTACAGTGGCAGAAGATAGTCGCCTCTCTTTCCGGGAAAAAATGAAAGAAATATGAAAAGTGTGGCCAGTGCGACGGCGCAAAATTCCCAGGGAATATCCTGGCGTAGGTGTTTCACGCCATGCCAGATTGCGAAGGGTAAGAACAGGCTCCACGGAGCCATGCCTCCGAGAATTTGCGGAATATAATAAAAAAATGGTTTTTTGTGAATTTGTATCGCCGCGCTTCCCGATACTCTACCCACAGTCTCTTGATGGATCATGGTGGCAAAATCTTTTCCGCCGTCTATCAGTCCAAAGGCTAGCCAGAGCCCTGCTATTGCAAGCGGTAGCAAGAGCAGATGCGCCCAAGGAACCGTTTTCTTAGCAACCCGACTGAAAATGAATATTGCGAGCAGGGGGAACAGCCACCCTAAAGGTCCTTTGGTCAATACGGCGAGTCCGATTGCGATCCCAGCCAACCACTTAAGAAATGTATTTTGTTTTTCACTGCATGACAGTTCCCACAATGCGACAAAAGCGAGTGTGATAAAAAAAGTGAAGAGCATGTCGATGCGGGCGTGGCTTCCCAGGTAAGAGAATCTCCAGCAGGTTGCTATGATTAACCCTGCAAGGCAGCCGATAACTGGAGAAAACTGGCGCATGCCTAGAAAGGTGGTGAGGAACACTGTTCCCATCCCGGCTAAAACCGAGGGAATTCGTAGGGAGACTTCGTCAACCCCACCAAGAATTTTGGAGGATAAAAGCCCGGACCAGTAAAACAAGGGAGGCTTGGTGCGCAATTGTTGGGGGTTGATTTGTGGCAGCCAAAGGTTGCCGCCGCGGATCATATTGACAATTGGGACTCCTTCACGTGCTTCTCTTTTGGACAGGTCGGAATGAAAAATGGACCAGGAAAAAAGAAATGCTGCCAACAGCACAGGACCCATCAACAGAAATGGATTTAACGTTTCATCATTATGGTTGGGCATAGGGGCTGGTCAACGTGGAAGGTAAACCGGTAGACCAATGTTCGGCCACTCTTAGAGCAGGCCTTTCTTTTTCCAATAATCCCGGAGCGAGGTGGATGCGTCCAGGCAGGTATCCAGATAAGTATGATTTCCCGGAATCATTGGCATGACATGGCCATGACTCTTGTCGTTGTAGGGATATTTAACATCCAGAACGTAAGGGCCTTTGTGTTTGAGCATGCGCTTCAACGCTGGAATAACATCTTTTGGATCGGAAATACATTCAGACTTTATTCCAAAAGCGTGCGCTACTTCGGCAAAGTTGGCATCGCCAATGAAAGTATGGCCACGAAGGGATTTGTAAAAACGGTCTTCCCATTGAGCAACCATTCCTAAATGAGCATTGTTGAGAACAATATTTTTTACCGGGATATTTTCTATTTTCAGAGTTTGCAGTTCCTGAATATTCATCAGAAAACTTCCATCTCCCTCAATGTTGATCACCTGCTTGTTGGGGAAAGCAACCTGGGCTCCCATAGCGGCGGGCAGCCCATACCCCATTGCCCCTAAGCCGGATGAACACAGCCAGTTATTGGGTTTGTCAAAATCGAGAAATTGAGCTGACCACATTTGGTGTTGCCCAACACCAACTGAAAAAATAGCGTCCTTAGCCGCGAGCTTGTTGATGTCGCTGACGACCGATTGCGGAACAATTTCATTTTTCTTGGATTCAAATTCCAGAGGGAACTCTTTCTTCCAGTCCTGTATCTGTTTTATCCAAGGCTTGAGGTCTTTCTTCGGTTGGACATAGCCGTGAAGAATGTTTAATGCTTCCTTGACGTCTCCCTGAATGGGGATATCTACGAGAATATTTTTGTTGATTTCTGCCGGGTCGATATCGATATGGATGAACTGTGCGTCTTTGCAAAACTCTGCAAGTTTGCCGGTGACCCTATCGTCAAAACGAACTCCCATGGCAATAACGAGATCGGCATTGTTGATGGCAATATTGGCATAAACCGCTCCGTGCATTCCCAGCATGCGCAGGGAAAGTGGATCGGTGGAGGGAAATGCCCCCAAGCCCATTACCGTTGTAGTGACAGGGATGCCGGTTTTTTTAACGAAGGCCTGCAGTTCTTTCGAGGCACCACTGCTGACAATGCCGCCACCTGCATATATCACCGGACGTTTCGC
>JAJDBH010000148.1 GCA_029261455.1 Nitrospinaceae bacterium | reverse complement strand
ATGTGCTCGATATCCTGATACCTGAAGCTGGCAGTTTTTACATCATGGATCGCGGCTTTACCGACTTTGCTCGTTGGTTCGCCTTGCACCTATGCGGGTCAATTCTAATCGAGATGAGAACAAAATTGTTTTGTAGATATTGATCTATTGAATGATAATTCAGCATTGTTACGAAGCCACCAAAATTGGAGCCAGCACGTGGAAACCCATATCAAATGCTTAACACAAGCTTGTGATAATCAGAAAATAAAGTATCAAAGCCTTGATGATGAACAAAACGTGATAAAAGTCGCCCTTGGTGACGGCCTCTTATTTCAACAAAATCGCACACCATTCAACACCGAAGTCATCGCGTCTATCTGCAAAGATAAAGGGCACACGTATCAAATACTTCACAAGCAAGTAGCCATGCCAAAGACTATTGGATTTCTCGACTTTAATACCCATGATCACTTTCAGAAATATGTGAATTATCCATCGCAAGATGCCATCATCAATGAGATTGAAAACGTCTTTAGTTACCCCGTCGTCGTCAAAAGAAACCGAGGTGCATTAGGTATCAATGTGTTTTTATGTCGCGACAGCTCGGCAGTAAAGGCCGCACTTGATCAAATATTTAATCGTAACAGTTGCAGCTACGACTACATCGCGTTAGCCCAAGAATATATCCAACCCAAACAAGAATTCCGCGTCGTATTTTTCCGCAAGGAATTACTTCTTTGTTACCAACGCGTTTCAGAAAATAAAGAATTTGGTTTACGCTACTGGGATACCGACAAAGGGCGCGCGCTACCCATTCATGACCCGGAAGAATTATCAGCCCTCACACAATTTATTCAACCTGCTTTGGAATTACCGGGTTTAAACTACGTGGGTTTTGACATCATCAAAAACCACCAGGGCGAATACCGCCTATTAGAAATGAACTCCGGCCCTAAATATAACCATTACATCCAGTCATGCGGTGAGGGCGGCATTGTTAAGCTGTTTGAAAAAATATTGCTTAGGGCAGCCGAGTGACGTTAGCTACACATTTCAGATAAACTCGCTATCCACAACGCAACCATCATTTACACCGGATAAATATTAGGATGGCCGCTTCAACTTCAACTTAATCCAGCGACCAGGGGGATTCAGGCGCGGTTCCGATATTGATAACGCCAATCTGGTTGCCCATTCTAGTTTGAACAGCTGGCGTAACCATCCCCTCTGAAAAGAGCAAGATATTCAGGGAGCCACCAAAAAAGAAGTTGCCGAACTTGGTCTTTCCTTTCTGTACCTCTCCTCCAACCTCGAAACAATTTTCATGGTCGGTCTGTTTGCTATTGCAAGTATTCAACACGACTGACCCGACAGAGTCCAGCCCGACGGGAATGGAAGCGACATAGCCAACCAGCTTCTCTGGTTTTTCATTTGGCAGGTTTTCATATTCCATCTTGATAATAATGACACCACGCTGGAAAGCCTGAAACTGACTAAAATCAGTACCCGGACGTCCCACATTGCCGTCAAGCGGCACCCAGTTGGGAAAATCAGGATAACCAAAAGTACCGGGGGTTCCCGCCGTGCCAGTTTCAACAACCTCCGCATGGATAACTGTTCCATCGACCGGAGAATGAAAATGGTGGTAGGTGTTCGGCATCAGCACGCACGTCAAACCACTTCCACCAACAAATTTTTTCTTAATATCGTCTGGCACGGTTCCAAGCATGTCATTGACCGAAATCGGAATGTTCTTCACGTCCAATACCGTATCAAGTTGAAGCGGATTCTCGATATATTTACGTTGGTAGTTACCGTCGAACTCCAGAACCTGCAGCAGAGGGTTCATAATGCAGTCTGTCGGGGAAACAATGACATAATCACGTTCCGGCATGGTGACGGGGCGGCTGGGATACGTCCCATCTTCACTGATTTTAAGATTGCGGGCAAAGAATTCATTCCAGCTTTTATAATCCTTTGCCTGTGTCTTTACGTAGTCATCAATTTCAATGCGCGGATCCTTGACCCATTCACTGACACGTTTCGCGGATTTCTTGTCATTCATAAAGCGGAGATACTCGTCACTCCACTTGGAAAGAAAGCTCGGCCCTGTTTCCAAAGATTTGGCCGAATCGGAAGGATCACGCCCTTGAACAAAGTTCTGACCCGCCGAATTCTTATAATATACCCACGCAAAATACAAAATAGGGTCGAGGGCATTGTCCGAGTCTCCGTTAATCCCCGGAAGAGACGTGCACCAGGTTTCGAACATATTAACCATCATTCGGTGCGTTTCCTTTCCACTGCCCGCAGCCTTCCAGGGGTTTTGGCTAGAACCACCGTAAGAATAACCTGCCGGAAGATCGACTAATCCAGCATAAACCTTGTCAAAAGCCTTTCTGGTTACCGGATCTAAATCATATTGAGTATTTAAATATTGTAACGAACCACCACAAGGCGAATCTTTCGCCATGAGCTGAGTTGGCACAAATAGCAATAATAAAGTGAAAAACAACAACGTCGTGGCGTGAAAGGCTAATTCCCTAATATTCATCAACATGTGATCTCCTCAATTATTTCCTGTGCAATATTCAGGTTAGTCAGTAACCGACTGACCAAACTAAACGCATTAATCCTAACGATCTTCGCTTAAAATCTTCGTAATCGTGAATGCGCCGCGCAGATCACCTGGTTTGTAATCGGTTGCGGCATCCTGAGGATATTTTTCAGCCAGTGCAGACTGAACATCTTCAGAGATGGCCTCACCGTGGCATGCCATGCAAACGCCACCAACTGGTATGGCCTTCATGAATCGGTAACGGGTGACGCCTTCATCCGCTTCTACCGCGCTAGTATGCAAGTTGGCTGCGGGTGTGCCTGAGGCCAATTGTTGTTCAAACTCAAGCAGCGTCGAACGCTCCCATTCGTCTGGGTTGTTCGCGGGATTACGCAATTTTAAACTGGTGCGCCCAACTTCCCATCCGCCTTTTGAAAGTTCTTCAGCAATCTGAGGCGCACTCACATTGCATGCTGTTATGGCGTGAGCTGGCCCACCAGTTTCAATGGCATTTTTCAGTCGTGCTTTTAACTGCATCGCCAACTGTGACGACAGATGCTTTGCTTGTTCTTCCAACTGCGCTGTGCTTTCATTTTCTGCAGCCAATTGAGTGGAAAACTGCAAGAGCATGATCGCAAAGATAAACTTACGCATAGCTAACCTCCATGAATACAAAATAAATAACAGATTATTCAGTATAGCCCGAAATCCTCTAAAGCGAGGTTTGAATCTCAACCCTCCAAACCCACTGGCCGCCAATGGGCCAAAGATATGAATGTAACGTTAATTTTTTTGAATCGGGCGATCTAGTTTTGTAAATCAATATTAATAGGCGGATAATTGTCATTGGATAAGAAAAACAACTGATTGACCCTACCGTCAAATAAACACGATAGGCCTTTATAATATTTATTGGAGTATCCAATGCAAACATTAAAATACCCATTCTGTATGCTTTTAGTTGCCGTGTTCACGCTATGTTTTTCTTTTTCAACCCTTTCATTTGCGCAACAAACGCCCATTGAGCGAATTGTCACAATTGGAACCAGCCTGAGCGACTCGGGTAATGCTTTTGTGATCCTTTCCGATCCCGAATCCTTTTATTTAAATGAAGAGTGCAATCCGGGTGTTCCAGCCAATAAACCGCCCTACGATAGGTTGGATATGCTGTTGGTGCCGGATGGCAGCTACGCCAAAGGCGGCCATCATGTTTCAAATGGCGCTACCTGGATAGAGCAACTGGCGCGTGGTAAGGGTTTATCTGGCAATACACGCCCCGCATTGCGTGGTAAAGGTATCGTTGCCAGCAATTATGCCGTGGGTGGTGCTCGCGCGAACGATTATGATTGCCGATTTAATCTAAATGACCAACTGAATACCTACCTGGACAGTTCACCCAGCATTTCTGACAAAACACTATTTGTGTTGGAAATGGGCGGCAATGATATTCGCGACGCTTTGGTTAAATTAGACCCAGATGATCCAACTGCCGCAATTGCCGTCATTATTGCAGCATTAGATAATATTAAGACCGCCATTCATACTCTCTTTAACGCCGGTGCCAAACACTTCCTGTTGGTCAATGTCCCACCCTTAGGAGAAACGCCGGCTGTGAGGATACTCGACCAATTATCTCCCGGCGCTATTTTCGCGGCAAATTTCCTGACGGGTGAGTTTAATGCTGGGTTGATGGCTATTCATGGTGGTTGGACAGGTGTGCCAG
>JAJDBH010000147.1 GCA_029261455.1 Nitrospinaceae bacterium | reverse complement strand
CTACGACATCATCGTTGATGGTACTGACAATTTTCCCACCCGTTATCTTGCCAGTGATGCCTGCGTGTTGTTGAAGAAACCTTATATATATGGCTGCATTCTGCGCTTTGAAGGCCAGGCTTCGGTGTTCGATTCCAGAACGGGTCCTTGCTACCGTTGCCTGTACCCGGCACCACCTCCACCGGGTATGGTGCCCAGTTGTGCCGAAGGCGGAGTGATTGGGATTTTGCCCGGTATTGTCGGATTGATTCAGGCCAACGAAGTGATCAAACTGGTATTGGGTGTAGGCGATTCACTCGTGGGACGGCTTTTACTGTTCGACGCGTTGAAGATGAAATTCCGGGAAATGAAATTGCGCAAAGATCCGTCTTGCCCGATCTGCGGTGACAATCCTACCATTACGGAGTTGATCGATTATGAGGAATTTTGCGGTATCGTTCCAGTGCAAGAGTCTGCCACTGACCTGGAAAAGGAAATTGCTGTGGAACAGGTCAAACAATTGATGGATGAGAAACATGCGTTCAAGTTGATCGATGTTCGGGAACCGTCCGAATACGGTATCTGCAAAATTGAAGGGGCGACCCTGATTCCACTTGGCGATATTGAGGCCAAAGATACTGCTTTATTGAATGGATTGAGCCCCGATGACGAGATTATTCTTCATTGTAAGGCCGGAGTGCGCTCGATGAAAGCATTGAAAGCATTGGAGGAAATGGGTTTCCATAACCTGAAAAGCATGCGCGGTGGTATCAATGAATGGTCTGAGAAAATCGACTCGTCTGTGCCTCTATATTAGAGGCTATCTGCTTGACAAGGTGGTGGGAGGGGTTTAAGGTTGAGTGAAGTAACGTGTTTATCTGTATTTTTTATCAGGAAACTGAAAGGGGGATTTAATGAGCGACTCCGATGGGTCTGAACGAAGTTTTGAAAAGTTATCCAAAGCGATTACCGAAGCGGTCATGACGTCACCCAAGGTTAAAAAGATTGTTGCTGAAATTCAGAAAGACGATAATATCTGCCCCAAGAGTTTTATGGTGCTGGTCCTTAAGATGGAAGTGCTGACCGATTCGCTTGAATTGGAAATTGAGGAGGAACTCAAGGAGGAGCGGCCCGCACCCAAGAAGCGCAGGAGCAAGAAGTCTTCGCGAAAGCGGCAGTTCATCGATGGGCAGGAACTTTCTAAAAAAGAAATCGAGTTTCAGGAGTTTACCAACAAAAAATTCGATAATGATGAATGGCTCAAGAAAAACGGGCTTATTTTTTAAGGCCTTTTTCCCTTATCTGATTACCGTCTTCTGCTCGACGTTTTTCATGTCCAGACCTCTGTTTTCTGCGGATTTTCAGTTTGATCGAAAAGAGATGGTCGAAGATCAGATAAAGCGTCGTGGCATCCACGACACGTCTGTTTTGCAAGCCCTGCTAAAAGTACCTCGCCACTTGTTTGTCGAGCCCGAATATTTAAGCAGGGCTTATTCCGATTTTGCTCTCCCCATAAAAGAAAACCAAACCATTTCTCAGCCTTATATCGTTGCCTTGATGACTCAGAGTGCGATGTTGAAAGCTGATGATCGTGTTTTAGAAGTCGGCACAGGTTCGGCTTATCAAGCTGCAGTGCTGGCGGAAATCGTTAAGGAAGTTTATAGTATCGAGATTGTTGAGTCCTTGGCTCGTACTGCTAAGAGCAAGTTGAAAGAGTTGGGGTATAACAATGTCACTGTCCGTCATGGTGATGGGTATCGCGGGTGGCAGGAAAGATCTCCCTTCGATGCAATTCTCATCACTGCGGCGACACCCAAAATACCACGACCTTTGCTTGACCAGTTGAAAGTCGGAGGCAGGATGGTTCTTCCTCTAGGGGAAACCGGATCGTCGCAGGAACTGATGGTGCTGACCAAGCAGGAGGATGGAAGCTTGAAGGAGAAGTTCATCACGGGTGTGGTATTTGTTCCCATGACCGGAGAGATTCGGCAATGATATTTTCAGACCAGAAAAACTCAACGAAGCTTGTGACTCGGCTGGATAAGTCAGTCCTGCTGGTTGCCAGCTCGGATGACGCATTATGAATCGCACGATAAAGCCGGGACGAAAGACCGTATGGCTATTACATGTATTCACAACCGAGACCCGGTTGGATTATTTGAAACGGTACGGTCAGAAAAAATAACGATGTGTGGGGTCAATCCCATCACCTTACTGTTGTACTGTTTGAAAGTCTGGGTGTCAAAGAGGCCGAGTTGGTCAAGTATATGACGTCAGGGGAAGGGCAATATGGAAAAGGTCGTGGGTTACGCAGGCATGATAATAAAATAGCTGCCACTGATCGTGGAGGCAATGGACCAGTACGGGTTTCTTTACATTGATTGGCTAGCGGGGGTGTTGCATCAACTCGATTTCATATTTGTCCGGATCTTCGGTGAAAATAAAGCGCGTGCCGTTTGAAGTTTCGATTGGCCCCTCAGTAATAGGGGTTCTGGAATGTTCCAGTTTGATGATGCAGTTATCCAGATTTTCGACTTCAAAGGCCAGATGCACCAAGTCTTCGGGAACTTCAATTTTTCCTGAATCGGGAAAAGAACACAACTCCAGCTCACAGTCTGTACCGGGAAAACGCAGGAACACCAGCTTTGAACCGCGCGGTGAGGTTTTTTGTTCCAAAACTTCCATGCCCAGGATATCTCTATAAAACTGGACGGACTGCTCCATGTCGGAGACACGAAAGCGGGTATGAAGATATTTTTTTATCATGGCTGATAATCAAATTGGATAATGGGTTGATAGTGATCCATTTGTTTTTTTATGATTCCGACCAGTTCTATAAGACGAGCCTGGGTTTCGGCCTCAAACCTCAGTACTAGTACAGGTTGTGTGTTGGAGGCGCGAATCAATGCCCAGCCATCGCCAAAGTTGACCCGCACTCCATCAATGTCGATGACATCGTACTGGTTCCTGAAAACTTCAGTTAACTCACGGACGATTTCAAACTTTTTATCATCAGGGCAGTCGATGCGAATTTCCGGCGTGTAAGCTGTTTTGGGAAGATCAGCCAGCATTTCAGAAACCTTCATGTCAGATTGCGCGACAATTTGTAAAATCCGACCTGCGGCAAACACTGCGTCATCGAATCCGAAATAATTGTCAGCAAAACAGACATGACCGCTCATTTCTCCTGCTAGAAGAGCACCGGTCTCCTTCATTTTCTTTTTAATCAGAGAATGGCCTGCTGGTGCCATGACTGGAACCCCGCCATGTTTTTCAATATCCTGATACAAGTTTTGAGAACATTTGACTTCGCCTACGATGGTTGCACCGGGGTTTCTCGATAAAATATCTCGTGCGAAAATAGTCAGCAGTTGATCGCCCCACAAAATATTCCCTTTTTCATCGACCAGACCGATGCGGTCGGCATCGCCGTCAAACCCGATACCCAGTTCTGCATTTTCGGACCGGACTTTTTCTATCAACCCTTGCAGGTTTTCTTCCACAGTTGGGTCGGGGTGGTGGTTGGGGAAGGTGCCATCCGGTTCGCAAAAAATTTCTATGGGTTCGAGTCCGAGTCTTTTCAGGAGTTCCGGTCCCACAATACCGAAGCATCCGTTACCGCCATCGACCACAACTTTCACTTTCCGGGGGATTTTTATTATGGAACAAATATTTTCCATATAGGGTTCCATAACACTTGTCTGATCGACTTTTCCTGAACCCGTTTCAAAATCTTTTGAATCAATCAGGCCTTTCAGTTCCTGAATTTTTTCTCCATATAGACTGCTTTGACCGAGACTGATTTTGAAGCCATTGAACTCTGGCGGATTATGACTGCCGGTGATCATCACGCCACCATCGGCCTTTAGATGATGAAGGGCAAAATAGGAAACGGGGGTGGGGACCATTCCGATATCCACAACATCGCATCCGGTAGAGTTTAGAGCCTTGCATAAAATATCGCGAAATTCGACGGAACTGGAGCGAACATCCCGCCCCACCACGAGTGACTTTCCTCCCTGGCGTCTCATGTAGGTGCCAATGGCTTGACCGATCTGTTGAACGGTTACTGATGTGAGGTCTTTGCCAACTATGCCGCGGATATCATATTCGCGAAAGATTTGTGGATTAATAGACATAGTAAATACGGTTCGCTTTTAAAGTTAATGAAGAAACCCGCAAGAAAATATGGGGTTATTTCCGATTGGAAGAATACTGTGACTTTCTCTAAAACGCAAGTCGGGCAATGCCTTCAATAGACTGTCGAAAACTTAGGAAGCTGGTTTGTCAATTATTTCCTCTTCCTCAGGTTTTTTAAGAGCCAGAGTGCTGGAAACCTCGAAGGATTTTTCATCCCGGAAAATAGTTAAATGAATTTCCTGTCCTGGTGTGAGGGCCAATAGTTTTCGCTGTAGGATAGCTAGATTGGTGATGGGCTCTTTGTTAAACCGGGTGATAATGTCATCCACCTTCAGGCCGGATTTTTCGGCAGGACTATTTTTTTCCACACCTTTGATGACCATTCCATCAGGTTCTGGATAGTTTAACTCGGCAGCCTGCTCGGGAGTGATTGGGATCGCTTGGGCTCCGAACCAACCTCTATCCGTTTTTCCGGTGATCAGCATTCCCATGACATCTTTCACGACATTGATGGGGATGGCGAATCCTATTAACTGTGCCTGCTCAATAATAGCCGTATTGATTCCTACAACTTCGCCATGAAGGTTAACTAGTGGTCCACCACTACTGCCGGGGTTGATCGCCGAGTCGGTTTGTAGAAAGTTGGTATATCGGTCTCCGGCGTGAGGAGCCCATCTCTCCTTGGCACTGATCAGCCCTGATGTTACCGAATGCTGGAATCCCAGCGGATTGCCCATAGCCAGAACCACTTCGCCCATTCTCAGCTTGTCAGAATCGCCGAAGGGTAAAACGGTGGGAGTGAAGTCAGGCTCAATTTTTATCAGGGCGGTATCGGTCATTCGGTCGATACCAATGATTGTTGCGGGGTATTCTTTTTTCCCCTCAGACAGCACAACACGGATGTTGACGGAGTTGGAAATCACATGGGCATTGGTGAGAATATAGCCTTCTCGGTTAACGAGGAAACCCGAGCCCAGGCTGAATCCTTCCTCCTTAAAAGGAATGGGAACCTGAAAAGGAATGATATCAAGTATGGTGGAAACTAGAGGAATACGTATCGGTAGAAGATCATTGGGTGCGATTCCAAATTTGGTATCACGCTCTTCCAGTCGGATGGTGTAAATATTCACCACTGCTCGTTTCACCTGCTCGGTAATGCGGGAAAATGTATGGTTGTCCAACGGTACTGGTTCACGGTCATCTGGTGAACCGCCATGGTCCCAGAAATTTTTCAGATTGATATCTTTCAGCGAGACAGATTCAAAGCGTTTGTCAAAAATGGGAGAGTCCTGAGTGACCAGTATTTTGTCAGAATTGGTGGTGCGAGAAACCGAGCATCCTGTGACTAAAGCCAGTAATATCAAGCTCGATAAGAATTTAGTTTTTCCAGTCATCATACGTTTCACTTAAAAAGGATTCCGGGTGACCCCACCATCGACAGTAAAATTTGTGGCGGTTATCCAACTGGATGATTCGGAAGCCAGGAACAGGGCCAGTCCAGCTAAATCTTCAGGCATGCCCATTCTGTTTAGCGGGACGGTTTTCCCGGTTTGTTCCATGATTTCTTTTTTGGTCTGTTCGAAATCAGATCCGGAATTTCGCGCTTCGTCTTCCCATGACTTACTCCACACTGGGCCGGGAGAAATGGAATTGACCAGAATTTTATCCGGCGCAAGGGTCTGGGCAAGAGAAACGGTTAAGTTGGAAAGTCCAGCCTTCATGGCGCTGTAATGAGGAAAAACATCCTGTGGACTGGCTGCTGCTATAGATGAAATATTAATGATTCTGGCGCAAGCAGATTGCTTGAGAGATGGAATGCAGTGTCGGCTCAACCGAACCGCAGACATCAGGTTGATTTGAAACGAATCTTCCCAGTCCTGATCGGTGAGCTCAAAAAAATTGGCCAGTTTTAAAATTGCCCCGACATTATTGATCAACACATCGACCTGGCCCAGTTGTTTCATCGCGCTTTCATAAAAGGTTTCGACCCCCTTTGCCGTGCCGAGATCGGCAGACTGGAAAAGATGTCCTTCGCCTTCGATTTCACCGGCCAAGGAATCCAAACGGTCCTGGCTGCGGGCGCAGACGGCAACTTTCGCGCCTTCTTTGGCAAAGGCCAAGGCAAGAGCTTTGCCAATGCCGTCACCGGATCCGGTGATGAGCACTTTTCGATTTTTCAAATTCAAGTCCATGTTAAGATTCTTTTCCTTCTTAATTCCCCTCCTGATAAGGAGTGGTTATGGGAGGTTGCAAAATTAAATTTAAATTAAACCCTTACTACTATATGGAACCCACACTAATCCCAAAAATCACATCGTCGCCTTCACTGGTATGGGTGGTGGCCGCTATCGGATTTTACATCCTCAATATATTTCTAGGATTGTTCTTGGCATTCAGGAAGAAGACTGCCCAGAGCCTGAAAATACATCGACTCCTGTTTTACACCATCACGTTTTGTCTGGGCTATTACCTGTTGATGAACCAGACTCACGATGATAATACACTGTTGGATTATTTGGTCTGCCTCTACTGTATCACACTCGTTCCGTTCAGCAAACGCTGGGACGTTCTGGTCCACGCCTTCATCGGCGCAATGGGGTTGGTACTCCTGCCACTTTTGATTATTCTAAGGATATAAAGATAAACGGTGTGTTGGGGGGGGAGAGAAATACTTCGAAGAGGTTAGTCCTGGATGGCGGCTTTAACGGTGATATCGCCATAGACCTTCACGCGACACCCGAGTTTTTGGTTGTCTTCGAGTTTGTGAACATTCTCGAAAAAGGTACGTGGGTTGACGTTTTCCATGGGCTCAATTTCTACCACGCATTTGCCGCACAGGCCATGTCCCCGACAGTTTAGGAACTTATTGAATCCTTTATATACCTCAGCATCATTATAGAGCGCGGCTTTTCTTAAGTTCGCTCCATAACCAGCTTTTAAATCAATAACTTCGTCGGTTTCGGTGTTGATGACCTTGATTTTAGGCATGGTAAGACTAGCTCCAACTTGGGTTTTTCCAGCTTTCAGGAAAGCTATTAATGCCCGATAACCGGGGTAAAGTCAATCGAAAACCACTTGAGGTCAATCACCCCGTCCCTTTTTAAAAAGAGGGAGCAAAACTTTATTTTAAGCTGAGCTAACTCTTTGCTTGCCAGATAAAGTTGCTGCCATTGTGCCCCCACGCCGAGTGGGTTAAATGGAGTAATTGTGGCCCATTAGAATTTTCTTTTCTTTGAGAAAACTCTGAATTTTGAGAGAGGCTTCTTTGGCGTTCTGCGCTTCATCCAAAGCGAGAACCAGGTCAGGTTCTCCAGACGTTTGACTCCCCACCTGAATCTCTACAACCTGATAGGGATTGGCCAATAATCTCAGGTCAGCCTGGTCTTCCTGATGGAAAGCATTGCTGGTAGAGATGACCACATGGCCTGCATCTAGAAATAGTTTTGCCACTTCACCTAATCTCCGAGCAGATTCACTTTCACCGCTATTTTTGGGATCTTCCAAATCAGCTCCGACACCCAGGTTGACATTTCTGCGGTCGAGTAAATAGCTTTGAAAATTATTCTCGAACAAGCTGTGCTCGAGAATTCTGGCTAGCGGACCTTTGCCGGTACCGGGGTCACCGGTAATGAGAATTAGAGCAGCTCGATGCCCGTTGCGGTATGCTCTTTCATCAGGTGTGATGTCGCTTTTGATCCAATTGAAATCCCGTGTGCGGACTTCGTCTCTGAGCTTGTCAGATTTTGTCGATGGGGTGTAAGTGGTGATGATGCCTCCACCGCAAACATCATATTCATCCACTAGAACGAATCGGCCGGTAGTGGCGATGGACCCAAACAGGTCAAAAGCTACTGGGTTCCTTGTTTTTAAGGTCAACTCAGCAACATCATTCTTGGCGATATAGTCCTGGTTCGACAAAGTTTCAAGAGTAGAGGCATCGATGGCTTTTTTGAACTCAACCACTTCGCATTCCACTTCTTGCGTATTCAATTTGATAGTGAATTTTCTGCCTTTTTCCAGATTGCGCTGACCCATCCAGAAAACATTGGCATCGAAAGTGGTGGAGACGATGGGCAACTGATCCATAAGGGTGCAGACGTCGCCGCGCTCTACAAATATTTGTTCATCGAGTGTGAACCCAATGGACTCGGAAGAGGTGGCGATGTCAGGCTTATCAGGCACGCTCCAGGCTTCTATGGATTTGACCACCGCCTGTTTATTGGACGGGGAGAAGATGACTCTGTCCCCGGTCTTAAGCTTGCCTGACTCAACACGCCCGGCGATGATGCGCCGTTCATCAAATTTATAAACATCCTGAACCGGAAACCGGAACGGGAGATGATCTGGTGGCGGCTTTTTCTCGAATTGGTCGACCATATTTAAAACGGTCGGTCCTTTATACCAAGGCATTTCATCTTTTAACGCGGCGATGTTGACACCGAGTTTGGCGGAAACAGGAATGAACTCCCGTGCTTCAATTCCCAACGAATCGAGGAAAGCGGTGTATTCTGTTCTGATGTTGTTATAGACCTTCTCGTCGTAATCCACCAAATCCATTTTGTTGATGACCACTGCAACTTGAGTGAGCCCCAGCAGTTTTAAAATATAGCCATGCCTGCGCGATTGTTCCTGCACACCTTCTTTGGCATCGATCATTAGAAGCGCGGCTTCGGCATCGGCGGCACCTGTCACCATATTTTTGAGGAACTCTTTGTGACCGGGCGCATCGATGATGACGTATTTACGT
>JAJDBH010000146.1 GCA_029261455.1 Nitrospinaceae bacterium | reverse complement strand
GCTGAAATTCATATCTCAGATTTGTTTGAGCCGGGTGGGGGGCATAACACTTGGACCTATGAAGAAAAACCGGACTACCAGCAATATGCGCAAAAATTCAGTTATGTGACGGGTAATGATATGTGGGAGCATAAGGACAATGAGTATTCCCATTGTCGAGTGACTCGTGATGTGGTTCAAGAAGAGTGGGAACCTGAATGGCGCAAAGATAGCAAGACATTTGAGCGTTAATACCCGCCCCACCGTTGGGGCATTCTGACTGGAGTGTTATGGCGAACTATATGGTTTTTGGTAAGGAAGATTGTCCTCACACTCAGAAGCTCGTGGAGTACTTAAAAAAACAGCACATGTCTTTTGCGTTTGTAAATGTGGATAAAGACCCACAGGGCCTGAAGAAGTTGCTGGAATATTCCGACGACAAGTATGTGGTTCCGGTCATTGTCAATGTCGATGAGGACAGTGTGCAAATAGGCTATACTGGTGAGATAAGTATATAACAAAGAATTCAACCTGCCGACTTTGTCGGCCATTGTGAGAAAACAGGAAAAAATGACAGAAGAACTTCCTCAGGAAACAGAAAAATCTCCAGTCAAGCAGACAGAGCAGTCTCCAGTCAAAAGCACAGGACAGGCTCTGGCCAAAAAGGATGATAAGCCGAAAAGGTTTGTCGAGAAAGGCCGTGATGTTATTTTTGATAGTAAAACTCGCCTTTATTGGTTGAAAAAAGATTCCTGGCAGGACAAGGGTAAGTTTTTTAACTGGCATGAAGCGGTGGAGTTTGCCGATAGAAAGAACCTTAGAAAGATTGGCGGATTTGACGACTGGCGATTGCCTACTATCGATGAAGTCACATCTCTTTTTGATGAGGCATGCGAAAACCCAGGAAAGGGAGGGGTGTCCCTTCATCTCGACCCGGTGTTTCCAGAAGGAGCGTTTAAAACAGCCTGGATTTCTGGGGATACATCTACCCGCAGGCCGAGATTTGACTACAGCGAAGGCAAGGTCGTTAGTGTTGAGGAATATAGTTTCGGCTCGGTTCGCATCTGTAGAAAAGATAAGGTTATGCGGCATCAATCCCCCACACGCAGAAGATAAGTTTATGACAGAAACCAAAGTGGAAATAGAGTATCTCGATAACGGAGACGATACCGTTACGGACCCAAAGCACGGCCTCATGTGGGTGAAAAAAGACACTTGGGTCAACCTCGGACGTTTGATCACTTGGCATGAAAGCCAGGAGTTAGCGCGTAAAATGAATGAGGAAAAATTCGCCGGGTATAGCAACTGGCGTATTCCTTCCGCTTCTGAAGCCAAATACCTTTTTCATCGCTCAGCCAGCAATATGGATGTGGAAGGTTGTGAAATCCATATCGATCCTGTTTTTACTTCTGGGTGCGGGTTCTCAACCTGGACCAGTCAAACCCGCGGGGCCAAGGCTGCCATGGCCTATGACTATCGATCTGATTACGAGTTCTGGTTGGCTAAAGAAAATGATGGTTTCCCCAGTGCTGTGCGTCTGGTGAGAGATGATATTCCTGAAGAAGAAGATTCGGATTTTGTCCGTATTGAATTACATAAAGACGGTACCCTTACTGATCACAAGACAGGCTTGATGTGGAAGGCCGCAGACTCCTATATGGAGTTGGACAAGTGGGTGAGTTGGTCTGAGGCCAAGACCTATGTGCAGGAGCTAAACCGGACAAGGTATTGCGGCTATCAGAATTGGCGCATGCCAACTCGCAAGGAAACGCAGGCTATTTATGATGTCTCTAATCCTGTCACGGACAATTATGGTGACACGGTATTTTTAACCAAAGGTTTTCCCGCTGGTTGTGGGTTGACTTGTTGGACAAAAACATTGAATAAGTCTGATAAAGCACTGGCCATTCGTTTTCATTATTACAATGGCGACTATAAATGGCATCAGGTCGGATTGCGCAGTCATGGTGTCCGTGCGGTCCGGGACTTGGAAAGTGACTCATAATAGCCATGAATGAAGAGAGTTCTGGGCAGGCAAATGAGCGATTTATAGAAGGGGATAGCGACACGATTATTGATGCGGATAAGCGTCTTGTTTGGCTCAAAAAAGATACCTGGCAGATGTCGAAGAAATGGATGAACCAACGCCAGACTAAAGATTTCGCTGTAAGTCTTAACCGTAAGCGGTTTGCCGGTTTTTCCAATTGGAGAATTCCCACGGCAGAGGAGGCCAAAAGTCTCTTCGATAAAAAACTGCAAAATAAAGATAATATGGGTCAGGTAATTTATATACCCACCTTGTTTGAGCCCGGCTGTGGGTTCCTTTGCTGGACCAGTGATGTACGTCATAATATACAGGGTGTGCGTATTAGCTTCCGAAAAGGGGCTATCATGTATGATGATATTTTTCGTGTATCGAGAGGGACTAGCAGGTTGGTTCGGAATATTGATAAGCAGGATGACTAAAAATTAAGAGTGAGGTTGGAAAGAAGCGTGGAATTAAAAAAACGATTTGTAGATAATGGGGATGGTACGGTGACCGATTTGCAAACCAAGTTGATATGGAAGCAAACGGATGCTTATCAGGATACCAGTAAATGGATGAACTGGTATAAAGCATTGGACTATATTAAGGAGTTGGGTCACAAAAAGTTTGCAGGGTATGATGATTGGAGAATGCCGACCTTGGAAGAGGCTGAAAGTCTTTATGATGAGGACCATGTCATTCGAGATATGGATAGGATGGATATTTTTATAAGTGATACTTTCTCGCCGGGAGGAGGCTTTACCAGTTGGACCTCCAACGAACTTCCCCATGCTACCGCCGCAATATTTTATTACCGTTACGGTCATGGGAATGCCAATCACAAGGAAGATATCACTAAGGACTCGGTTCGTGCCGTTCGAGATATTGAAAAACGTGAAGATTCCGGTGGGGTGTTTACACAATACCCTGGTTTTTCAATTTCTCCCCTTCCTCGTTGAAGGATGAATTTTAAAACATTCAGGCATTGATGAGCAGGTAGAGAACCTGTGATCTGAAATTATTTAGTTGAAAGGGAAATGTCATCGAAGGTTATTGGGAAATCAATAAGCAGGAGAGTGAAAACTCGCAAATGACGTACCGGTTCGAAGAAGAAAAGTATCAGAACACGTATGTCCTTGAAGACTTTTATCACACCCACCCTTTTTACGAATACAACTATGTTGTGGTGCGCCTTCGCGACCAGGACAACCGGAACAATGCCTTTGCCTTCCAGGTTAATTTTAATAAGACTTTCAATCCTCTACCCGATCATCCGCGATTAACGGATATTCAAACCCAAATTGCCAAGGGCTTTGCCAAGGATGCCCCGGATGAGTTAATCCTCCTGTTCAAGCAGAGGGTTGTGGAGGCGAAAGCTTATGGCGAGAAAAACCCAACTTCTTATCTGGAATTTGAGCCGGGAAATTATTACAATTTTTTTGAACTATTCCCGCGAAACAAAGAAATGCTCGATTTTAATTACAACAAGGATAAGTATTTTGCAGAAGACTCTTACGATATTGATCCACGCAATGATAATCGTAGTTTGAAACTTTCTTTTTATAAACTGGAGTTGGACAATGCCGATCAGGCGCCGATTTTTTCCTCAACCTATTTTCTGGATGAACGTTTGAGAGAAAAGGAAGATGCCAAGCTTGAATCCTCAAATAGCGACATGCTGATTGCCATCAATCAGTCGATTCCAGATTTTAATGAGAGAATGAAAAAACGTTATAAGGAAGCCAAAAAAATTGGCAAGGACTTATTGAATAATACGCCTGGACTAAAGGTGCTGGAAGGGAAAATTAAACCAAATGATCCCTGTCCTTGTGGATCTGGCAAGAAATATAAGAAGTGTTGTGCGTTGATGCTAAACTGACGTACAAGTTAGAGCAGTAGATCATTTGATAAAACGGGTTTTCTGGAAACGGGAGAACCATTCTATATATTATTTCATGGTATTGAATCATGGCTAAAGAGAGAAAAGTTAAAAAGGTTCAGGCCCGACATATTCTCGTAGGAGCCAAAGAGCTTGCAGATGAGTTGAAAGAGAAAATTGATCAGGGCGAGGAATTTACTAAACTGGCCGAGGAATATAGTGAATGCCCATCTAAAAAACGTGGTGGAGATCTGGGATGGTTTGGAAAAGGAGCCATGGTTAGACCCTTTGAAGTTGCCGCATTCACTGCTCAAGAGGGGGATGTTGTTGGTCCGATTAAGACTGAGTTTGGCTGGCATTTGATTTATGTTTACGAAATTCAGGAAGATGTTGACCCGGATGCAGGACCTCCGACGGGTGATGAGGATGCCGATGATGATACACTAAGGCTTGTGGCGGAAAACTATGCGCATGAGTTCATGATGCTGGGTTACACGAGTAAAAAGGTTTTGAGCCTTTTTACCAGCCCACATTTTAAATCGGCAAATACGGTTTATAATATTTTAGGCCATGATGCCATCAATGATGAGAATGCTAGTGTTTTCGGTCAGAAGGTAGTTCATGCTGCTAAAGTAGGCAAAGAGGACGAGCAGACGAAGGAAAGCTTACCATACGAATTCCAAAAAAATAAAGCGAGGCTTCCTGAAAAGGGAGCCTCGCTTTTTTGTTTCTGTTTGCTTGAGATGTTTCTATGCTAAAGGGTAACGCTGTCAACACTGAGAATGTTGGATGTGTCGCGCAATTCCCTCAATGTTTCAGTGGTAGGCGGTGAATCGATATTCACAATGGAGATAGCCTTGCCTTCTTCTTTTTGCCTGCCTAGATGAAAGCCTGCAATGTTCAGCTTGTTCTTCCCGAGAATATTTCCCAGGTTACCGATCACTCCAGGGACATCCATATTATTGAGCACGAGCATATTTTTAGAGAGGACGGCTTCCATATAGTATTCGTCAAATTGCACGATCCTGGAGTCGCCATTGCCAAAAATACTGCCGGTCACCTTTCGGGACCCACCTTCGCTGATGATCTGCACTTGAACCGTGTTGGTGTATTCGTGAACTTCACTACTCGTGGACTCCTGCACTTCAATCCCTCTCTCTTTTGCGATGAAGGGAGCATTCACCATATTGATTCCATCAATAGAACGGTTGAAGAGTCCTTTTAAAATGGCATTGGTCACCGGTTTTATCTGCATAGTTGACACTTCACCCTTGTATTGAATGTCAACACGTGTTACCGGGCCATCGATCAGTTGAGAAACAAATTGACCGAGGTCTTCGCCCAATGTGAGGTAGGGTTGAATTTTAGCCAGCGTTTCGGCATCAATAGAAGGAACATTGACGGCATTGCGGACGTTGCCATATTTGAGGTAGTCGATTATTTGATCGCACATTGAGATGGCCACTTTTTCCTGCGCCTCTCCTGTGGATGCTCCCAGATGCGGGGTGCAGATGATTTCGTCTACTTCGAGAAGAGGGCTGTCGAGATCGAGAGGTTCTTTATGGTAAACATCCAGCGCGGCTCCGGCGACTTTTTTTGACTTAATAGCTTCAATCAGGGCAGCATCATCTATCAATGACCCGCGAGCGCAGTTGACAATGCGAATGCCGGGCTTCATTTGATCGAACTGCTCTTTTCCAAGCAACGGCGCGCCATCTGCCAGTCCTGGAGTGTGCAGACTCAGAAAATCAGATCGTTCCAACAGGTCTTTCATTTCTACCAGCTCCACGCCCAGGATTTCAGCTCTTTCCTGCGTGACGTATGGATCATAGGCCAGTATCTTCATCTTGAAACCACGAGCCCGTTCCGCGACATTGGATCCAATGCGGCCCAAACCGACAATGCCCAGAGTTTTTTCAAAAAGCTCTACTCCCATGAACTCTTTGGGCGCCCATTTTTTGTTTTTCAGGGCGGAACTAGCTTGCGGGATGTTCCGGGACAAAGACAGCAGCAATGCCATGGTATGCTCGGCAGTGGTGATCATATTTCCTTCCGGCGCATTCATGACAATGATGCCCTTGGCACCAGCCGCGGCCAAATCAATATTGTCCACGCCAACG
>JAJDBH010000145.1 GCA_029261455.1 Nitrospinaceae bacterium | reverse complement strand
CAATGCATTAATTATGGCACCGAAAAAGATCACGTTGATTATGTTAAAGGTGCTAACCTTGCAGGATTTGTAAAAGTTGCAGAAGCTATGGTTGCTTATGGCGTAATCTGATAAACTAAGAAAATTGCAACAAAGATTGCTTAAACAGAGTCTCACTTTTTCGAACACCCAAAACCAGGACACAACAATATGGCCTCGAAGAGTTCATCTTTTGACATTGTTTCGACAACAGATATGGCAGAAGTACAAAATGCCTGCAACCAGACAATGCTTGAGATCAGGCAGCGATTTGATTTCAAGGGAAGTAAAAGCGAAGTCGAACTGGACTTGAAAGAGGCCAAAGTCACCATTCTTGGGGATGACGGACACAAGCTTAATTCTGTCATCGATATCTTGCAGAGCAAACTGATCAAACGAAAGGTGTCGATTAAAGCATTGGACTATGGAACTATAGAACCCGCTTCCGGTGATGCAGTCCGACAGGTTATTACCATCCAGCAGGGGATCCCTCAGGATAAAGGAAAAGAAGTCATGAAATTCATAAAAGGTCTGGGCATAAAGAAAATACAGGCCCAGATAGCAGATGATCAGGTAAGAGTGACCGGAAAGGATAAAGATGATCTACAATCTGTAATGGCAAGTTTAAGGGAAAAAGACTTCGGAATTGATATGTCATTCACCAACTACCGATAAGCCTCACTCCGTTATCTTCAAGCATAAATGCTCGCGAATACAAAAACACGATACTCAGGTAAAACCTAAAAGTTCAAGGACTTTTTCACCAAACAATTTACCACTGGAATCATCCCCTGCCGTCACAATCAAGTTCGAGCAAGTCAAAGAATCTTCAGCAATATAAACTCCCGCATCTTTAAGCTCCTGAATACATCCTTCATGGTCTGGCGCAGAAGCATCTTGCCCTGTCAGTAGTCCGGCGCGGGCCAGGGCAACTACCGAAAGCCCCAAAGCACCCACAACTTTTCCTGCCCTGTAATGATCGGTTAAAATTTGTGGCAGAATCGGGTCATTCCATATCGAGTTTTTGGCCCCCTTCCCTCCCACCACCACCACCGCATCGTATTTCTTTTTCACAAGAAACTTTTTATCCCAATCCACTAAAATTCCATCGGGAGTTAATTTTGTTTTCATTTCCCCGACAGCCTCAGTCCCAGATTTTGAAAGGACAATCGTTTTCAACGGTATCTCGTCAAAAACAGACTTCAAATCTAATAATTGCTGATCACAAAAACGATTTTGAGGAATGACTATCAGGATAATCAGAGATTCTGAACCCATCACTTTAATCTCCAACCATACTTCGACATAATTAATTTACGCAGTAGCATTTAAATCTGGCAATGTCCTCTGCTGATTTTTCTATTTTTAACCTATAATCTGAAATAATTAAATATCAACCATACTCATTAAGGAGCCTTATGCCCATCCTAATGACAGCTCGCTACCAAGTCAAACCTCACGCTATTGACCGTTGCAAAAAGGCAATTCAACTTTTGGTGGACCATGTTAAGGAAAATGAGAAAGAAACACTCTATTATATGGCACAACAGGAAATCTTAAATCCCTATGCATTTTTGCATGTTATGGTTTTCAAGGATGAAGTGGCTCTAACGTTGCACCGCTCTTCTCAAGCGGCCGAAAATTTTGTTAACGTTTTATATCCACAAACAATCGACCCATTGGAGTTCAAGGAATATAATATGATCGCAACAAACTTTACCCTCTAAGGCAGTTCATCACCCATTTATGTCTTTCAGAAGGCTTGCCACCTCCTCAAAGTCATTATTAAGGCCGGGGGGAGGATTCAACTGCGTAGTGTCACCAGAGTTGGATGTATCGTGCTCACCCAATATTGCTTCCTCTTTTTCATCACTCGAAAAATATTTTCGCAGCTGATAATGCCGGTCGACCCTTATCCATGATTTCCCGTCACCAGAAAGCTCATCGGTTCCAAGCAGCATATTTTTTCTAATGAAAGTAATCAGGTTTTCTGCGGGCACATCAGAAACCTTACTGTTACCTCGGCGAATCATCACCACTTTTAAAGGTTTAGTAGACATGAGGAAAACTATAGAAGAAAGGTGTTAAAGAACATTATTAGAGGAGTCAGGGTGTGACTCCCCACAAAATAAATCGACCACCATTAATGCCACACCAATAGTAATACAAGAATCGGCAATATTAAAAGCTGGAAAATGATAGCCTTCAATAAAAAAATCAACGAAGTCGATTACCTCACCATGAAGACTTCTATCAATAAGGTTACCAATCGCTCCACTGAATATTAAAATCAATCCGGTTTGCACGATTTTTTTCTCTTTGGGAGTCTGATGAAATATCACGAGGATAGCCACAATTGCGATGGTAGATATGGCTATGAACATCAGGGCTTTATATTCTGATTGCTGACTCGCAAATAGCCCAAACGCTACCCCCGAATTTCGAATATGGGTCAGGTTGAAAAAACCTTCCACCACCTTTATAGAATAATTTAGTGGTATATGAAGTGAAACCATGAACTTGGTGTATTGATCCATCACGATCAAAACTCCAGACACCAAAAATAGCACCAAATATTTATTTTTCAAGTTAATCTAGCTCCTGCCCTTGGAGATGCTCTTCGCACCGCAAGCAAATTTCACTATTGTTTTTTCCAGCCTGAGTATCGGGCTCAAAATAATGCCAACAACGCTCGCATTTATTCCCTGGGTGCATTTTTGAAAAAACTTTTACACCTGGCAAAGAATCGCTCTCATAAACATTCTCTTCTGTGCTCAGGTTATCAACCAACTCCACCTCGGAAACAATAAAAATATATCTCAATTCTTCGGCAAAGCTTTTAACGATGTCTTGAAATTTATCGGGCAGCTCCAGCTTAACAATAGAGTCCAGAGAGTGACCAATCACTTTCTCCCTGCGGCTGATTTCCAGAGCCTTGCTCACCTCACCTTTTAAATCGACGAGAAATCCCCACTTTTCCACGAGAGTATCATCAAAACTCACATCTTCGGGTTCCGCAAATTGGGAAAGATGCACACTTTCTTCATCCTTCCATTCCTTAGGAAGATAAGACCAGATTTCTTCAGAGGTGAAACTTAGAATTGGGGCCATCAAACGCACCATTCCCATTAAGAGAATATGTAGGGCGGTCTGACCCGATCGTCTGCCCAATGACTTAGCCGGATAGGTATATAACCTGTCTTTGATAATATCAAGATAGAATGCGCTCAATTCGACGATGCAGAAATTTGAGAACGAATGATAAAACACGTGAAATTCATAGTTCTCATAAGCCGTTAATATTTTATTTCTTAAAACATTAAAGCGATGAACAATATACCTGTCTAACTCAAGCATTTCGTTAACAGGCACATGGTCCTTCTCATAATCAAAATCATGAAGATTCCCCAGCAGGTACCGAAAGGTATTGCGGATTTTTCTATACGACTCTGTAAGGCGTTTTAAAATTTCATTGGAGATGCGAATGTCTTCACGATAGTTTTCAGACGCCACCCAAAGACGGAGTATTTCCGCACCATACTGGTCAATGATTTTTTGAGGAGCAATCACATTACCTGCGGATTTGGACATTTTCTTGCCCTTCCCGTCCACCACATAACCATGCGTCAACACCGATTTATAAGGCTCCGTGCCTCTTGTGCCGATTGATTCCAGTAATGAACTGTGAAACCACCCTCGATGTTGATCACTGCCTTCAAGATAGAGATCGGTTGGCCAGTGAAGGTCCGGGTTACTCTCGATAACAGCCGCATGGCTGACTCCTGAATCAAACCACACATCAAGTATATCGGTCTCCTTGGAAAATTCTTTTCCTCCACATTGACAAACTGTTCCTTCCGGTAACAAGCCTTCAGCATCAAACCAAAAATCCGCGCCGTGCTTTTCCACGCCATCGGCAATTCGTTGAAACAATTCGCTGGAATTCACAAACTCCCCGCAAGCGTTACAGGTGAACAATGTAATCGGAACACCCCAAGCTCTTTGTCTAGAAACACACCAGTCTGGACGATTTTCAACCATACTGTATATCCGTTCCCTGCCCCATTGGGGAATCCACTTGGTACGATCAATGCCTGCCAGAGCATTTTTACGCAGATCTTTTTTATCCATTGAAATGAACCACTGGTTCGTTGCCCTGAAAATAATAGGTTGATGACAACGCCAGCAATGTGGATAGGAATGTTTGATATCCACAGCGAGGATTAAAGAACCATCCTGCCTGAGTTTTTCAACGATTTCCGGATTGGCCTTTCGGACAAACATCCCACCAAAGTATTCAACTTCAGGAACAAATACACCGGCATTATTCACCGGGTTATAAGGTTCCAGTCCATATTTCAGTCCGACGATATAATCGTCCTGTCCATGTCCCGGTGCCGTATGGACACAACCTGTACCCTGCTCCAGAGTAACGTGATCGCCAAGAATGACTTTAGACTCTCGGTCAATAAAAGGGTGACGGCAAACAGCATTCTCCCATTCCGCTCCTTTGCAAGATTCTAATATTTTATAATCTGATATTTCCCATTCTGCTACCAGAGAAGGCAACAGATCCTCTGCCACAACATAGGTTTCATCTCCATGACTGACCGCAACATAAACAAACTCGGGATGCAAGCAGACAGCAAGGTTAGCTGGAAGGGTCCAAGGGGTCGTCGTCCAGATAACCATAGAAAGGTTATTCAACCCTGCCATACTTTGAGGAGTTCCCGACTGAACCGGGAACTTGACATAGATAGATGGCGAGGTATGGTCGGCATGTTCCACCTCGGCTTCAGCCAAAGCAGTTTGACAGGAAGTACACCAATGAACCGGCTTCAAACCTTTATAGACAAGTCCCTTTTCGACAAACTTGCCAAACTCCCGCACAATGGTAGCTTCATAGGAATAGTTCATTGTCAGGTAAGGGTTCTCCCAATCTGCAAGCACTCCCAGCCTTTGAAACTCCTCCTTTTGAATATCGACAAACTCCTGCGCATAAATTCTGCATTGCTTGCGAATTTCTGATTTTTCCAAGCTTAGTTTTTTTTCTTTAAGCTTTTTGCCAACCTGATGTTCAATGGGTAAACCATGACAATCCCATCCAGGTATAAAGCCAGAATCAAACCCCTTCATACTCATGATTTTGACGATAAAATCTTTAAGGAGTTTGTTTAAAGCATGGCCCATGTGAATATGGCCATTGGCATAAGGCGGCCCGTCATGAAAAACAAATTTAGGCTTGCCCTTGGCGGACTGGCGGATTTTTTGATACAGCCGTTCCTTATCCCATTGCGCCAACATTTCCGGCTCACGCTTGGTCAAGCTGGCCTTCATAGGGAAATCCGTGATCGGTAAATTAAGTGTGTCTTTTATTTCCATAAGATTTAAACAAAAGCTCCTACTTCAATTTCATTGCTTGTTTCGCCTGCTCCAACGTGGATTTGGCTAGGGCATGGGCCTTTAGAGTACCTGCTCGCAAAATCTCTTTGACCTCATCGGGACGGGTGAGAATATCCTGCCTTTTTTCCATCATCGGCTTCATGCCTTCCAGCATGGTTTCCGAAAGCATCTTTTTACAGTCACCACAGCCAATTTTCGCCGTCTTGCAGTCGGATGCTATTTCATCCTGCATCGCCTTTGGCGAATAGATTTTATGAAACGGGTACAGGTTGCACACGTCAGGGTCACCGGGGTCTTCACGTCGAGCACGAGCCGGGTCAGTAAGCATAGACTTCACCTTTTTACCGACCTCTTTCTCGCCATCTGAAAGAAAAATAGCATTATTGTAGGTTTTGCTCATCTTTCTCCCATCAATACCACTCAACTTGGGAATATCAGAAATCTTAGCTCCGGGTTCGATAAAGACTTTTTTCTTATAAAGCTTATTAAATCGACGGACAATTTCGCGGGATAGTTCAAGGTGCGGTGCCTGGTCTATGCCAACAGGCACATAGTCGGCTTTATATAAGACAATGTCCGCTGTTTGAAGAACCGGGTAGCCTAAAAACCCATAAGAACTCATATCCACATTTTTAATTTCATCCTTCTTTTCCTTGTAGGTCGGGTTTCGCTCGAGCCAAGGAACAGGAACCATCATGGATAAAATCAGGTGGAGTTCGGCATGCTCTGGAATTTCAGACTGGACAAACATCGTACTTTTTTCAGGATCAAGCCCAGCACTCAACCAGTCTACCGCCACTTCGAATGAAAACTCTTTGATGCGGTGTGGATCTTCGTAGAGAGAACTGAGCGCATGCCAATCTGCTATGAAAAAATAGCAATCAAACTCATCTTGCAGGCTCACCCAGTTTTTGAGATCCCCAAAATAGTTCCCTAGATGCAGTTTTCCGGAAGGCTGCATCCCACTTAAAATTCGTTTACGATTCATTAATTAGATTTTCTGATTTTTATCTGGAAAAGGTAGCCATTAAAACTTGCTGGATAATGGGGAACTGTTCCTGGGTCAAAAATAATACCGAATAATTAATAGGCAAACCAATCACCTTGCCCAATATGCCGGTATGTGCAAACTGGTCGAGGAGAAAAACTCCCAAAATGAGAACCGCCCCGAATCGATCCAGACGGGTCAATTTTTCTGCCACATTATGGGAAACCATTCCCTTGATAACACTGGAGCCATCCAAAGGATACATCGGCAACATATTAAAAATTGCCAACGCTACATTTATGAATACCCCATACGTTAAAACAACAAATATCATCTCGTGGTCAGCAGGCGATATCAAACGGATAAAGAAACTACACACCACAGCCATGGCTAAATTGGATAAAGGACCCGCCATAGCCACATACATCATATCCTTGCGTGGATTTTCAAAGTTTCGCCAATCCACCGGAACCGGTTTTGCCCAGCCAAACCCAACAAAATAGAAAAAAAGCACCCCAAGAATATCCAGGTGCCGTATAGGATTGAACGAAAGCCTGCCAAGGCGCTGAGCAGTGTTATCACCGAGCAATAAAGCCATTTTCCCGTGGGAGTATTCGTGCACCGTAAGAGAAAACAAAATGACCGGTGTCATTAATAGCATTAATTGTGTTTTATTCAAGAAAAAAGCCTCTGGAATTCCTGGATTGGCCGGTCCATCTGGGGATGAAACGGTGAACGTAAGGAGGGACCGAGCTCTGGGGTTATCCTGTAAACGGCAAAACCTAAACGCAGATTCATTTTATCTTAAACGCCTCAACTCTGACATATTTTAATACTTTTTTATATGAAGAGAATACCAGAACCAAAAACATCAGGTGTTTTTGGTCTTGGCGTATTTTAAAAAGGTATAAAAAGCAAAAGATATAGCTAGAAATAACCCTAAGAAACCATCCCTAAATCCCTGTCTAACAACATAATTTTTTAAAAATGCTAGTGGAGGGCGCAGTATCAGATGAGACCAGCCCACACGAAACCCCTGCGCCATTTTCTCACTGGCATACAGCGTGGAGTAACGATTTTGCCGGTCTATATAATCTCCCATCCCCGAATATGAATGATGCAGAATAGGATTTTTCAAAGACCCCACTTTGTCATCGGGAACCAGCTTTTCATGCACCTGAGATTCGGTGAAACTCACCTGCGTTTTGTCATACAGCCGGGAGATTTGATCCGGATACCATCCACCATAACGAACCCAACGCTGAGCGAAAAAGTTTTTGCGCGGGAATTGATAGACGGGAAGCATTGAGTCACCTCGCAAAACTGTCTGTATTTCCTCAGCACCTTCAGGGGTTATTTCCTCGTCCGAGTCAATATTCAACACCCAGTTATTGGCTGTCCGATCTGCACATAAGTTTTTCTGTTTACCATAGCCATGCCAATCCACGCAAAAAACTTGATCGGTGAATTGCCGACAAATCTCAACGGTACGATCCGTACTGTTTGTGTCCAGAATAACAATTTCATCAGCCCACTTTACACTCTCAAGACATCTCGCAATATTCTTCTCTTCATTCTTGGTAATGATAGTGACCGAAAGCTTTTCCATTAATTTATTGTCCGAAGGCTAAATATTTTTCAAATCCAATCCGATTATAACATTGAACCGGCTCTACAAAAACCCGCCAAGTAATTAATTTTACTGCATTTCTGGATTTTTATGCTAATATTAGGGCCGGAATAAAATCATGATGTAACCCTGAAATTTTCTTGGATTTTTTCGAGGCGAAAATGCCAAAACGGGAAATTTTTGACTCGGGTCAAGAGAGCCCGCCCCTGAATATAGAAAAAGGCAGATCTCTTCTTTGTCCAATAAAGAAAGCCGTCTTTCATAGCGCTTCTTTTCATAAGCCCCAACTCACTCAAAACAAATGATCGAACAATTCCTGCAAACTGCCCTAGAATTTGTTAAAGAAATCTGGTTTCAACTGGATTCTCGTTTCGATTTGGAAAACACCGAGGCTTTTAAATTCCTCAAACCTTATCTCATTCAACTCCAAGATAACCCTCTCTATATGGGGATTTCTTTGGCCGCACTCTTTCTGGTGCCCTATGCCCTGATAAAAGTCAAAAGCCTCTCCAGAGAACGTGAGCGAAAACTTGATGAACTCATGGAAGAGATGGAGGAGGAGGAAGATGATTACGATGAAGATGACCCCCGACGGCTTCGCCGCCCTGAGGCTAATACTGATACTGAAGAAGACGAAGACACTGAAAAACCATTATTCGATAATGATAATGAAGACTCTCCTTCCTATATGGATGTTCTTGATGAAATGGAAGAAGAGATAGACTCAAAAGAACAGGAGTTTGAGCTTGAGCCCTCTCCAACTGAAGATAAAGAAACCTCCAACCTTGAAGAAAGTACAGAGCCTATCAGTTCACAGCTGGCTGAAAGTGAGTTTGATAAAGACTTGAATGAGTTCATGTCCCTTGAGGAAGATAAAGAGCTCAATGACATTGATGACTCTAACCATGACCAGGCAATTAAAGAACTTCAAGAAGATGGAGAATTGATGGAGTTGGACGACCCTATTTCCAACAAAGACCCCTTCGATAATTACTCCGAACTGGAGGAGGACGAACAAGACAAGGCTATCAAGGACCTTCAAGAAGAAATGGAGCGAACTATTAGCCAATTGACCGAACAAATTGAGGAACCCACAGAATCCCATAATTCGATTAAAGATTTGAGTCAAATTCATATTGGCGGAGACGCTACCATTGATGATGAATACAACCCTGAAAATGAGTTTTATCTGGAGGATGCACCTCTCGATACTGAAAATGAACCACCCTCCCCTCCGGAGGAATCATCTCCCGAGCTTTCTGATTCTGAAATTTTAGCCTCTTTGGAACCGGAGTTAGAAGATGCTCTTGATCTCGAATCAAGACCTGAAGCAGAGCAGACAGAAGAACCTTTGGAAGTCCCGAAAACAAGTGATTACGAACCAGAACTTGCGGGCTTCACCTTTGAAGCAGAATCCGACATTCCAGAAACTGAACCCGAAGTTTCTGCTGAGAATTTCACTTTTGAAGCGGAGTCAATGAGCTTTGAAGAGACCCCGGAACCTGAGGTTGATAATACGCGATCACCAATGGGTGAAGACAGCCTGATAGACCGACTTAAGTTTTTACAGACCCGATTTGAAAACCGGTATCAGCCTTCAGAACGTCATACAAAACCGGCACCTTCACCAGCACCCATTGAAAAAAGTATTGCCGCGAAAGACTATTCGAATTTCACAGAACCAAGACGTTATTCAAATGCACCAGCAAGTCCATCTCCGGACAGTAAAATATATATGGACCTGCTAGAATCATTTGTTTTCATGAAAGATCAAAAAAAACATAAATAACCCGAATACGGAGCCCGGCTAATTCAAAGCACAAACACAATGACAAGCCCAATTAACATAATCGCTGTTGGTGGTGGAAAAGGCGGCATAGGAAAAAGTGTTATCTGCACCAATCTAGCTGCAGGCATGGCTTTGAGCGGTCAAAAAGTCATTTTGATGGATACCGATTTTGGAGCGTCTAACCTGCATGCTTTACTGGGCATCGGCAACCCCGCACACGGCTTTCAGGATTTCTTCAATGACAAGATCAGCGACCCAAGAACTCTGCTTCTTGATACTGGCATCAGTAACCTCAAGTTTGTCAGCGGAGCAGGAGATAATCCGGGAAGCGCTAACATTGATTCTGAAAAAATAGGTGACATTATTTCTTTCGTAAAAAACCTCGAGGCTGACACCATACTCCTAGATCTGGGCCCTGGAACCAATTACAACGTCATTGATTTTTTCAATATCAGCACACAGGGTGTAGTTCTAACGACTCCTGAAATGACCTCAATCATGAAGACTTTCAGCTTCATTCGGGCGGCACTCTTTCGCCGAATATCGCTAGCTTTTCAGGATTACCCGGAAATCCAGAAAATGGTTGATCACTCCAACCCAGACAATGCCAATATGGAAGCATACACCACTGGGTTATTACGTTCTAAGTTCCAGGAGCAATTCCCCGAGTATTCGGATCAGCTCAACACATTGATCAATGATTTTAATCCTGGCCTTGTAGTAAACCGCGTGAGGAACCGCAAAGACTTGATGGCAGGAGACAACCTTCTCAAATTGGTCAAAAAATTCCTAGAAGTTGATGTCACTTTTCTCGGGTATATCATTGAGAGTGACCGAGTTCGGGATTCCATAGACGAAATGATCCCATTTCTAATTAAAGATCCGCAGAGTAAACCCTCAGAAAACCTCCAGCAAATTATAGGAGCCCTGACAAATACCGACCTGCAATTTGTAAAAAGAGATGGAAGGATATTTGTTTCAAAACAAGTTCGTCTTTCATCGGGTTGGGAAGCCTGATCAAGTAATACGCTCGAACTGCCAGTTACTTCTGTATTAGCACCCTCCAATCAGATAATAAAATCGCCCCCTGTCTAATTCCTGTACAATAAACTAATCGTTAACTAACAACTTCTTTTAAATCTCATGGATTATTTGACCAAGTCCATTCTGCTAGAGTTATTAAATTTTTCCACCAACCAGAACAAAAAGCTTTTTGTGATTGGAGGTACATTAAGGGATTATTTATCCCGAAAGCCCTGTTCTGACTTCGACCTGACCGGGATAAATGCCGCTGAATTGGGAATGAACTTTTCCCGTTCCCTGAATTTCACCCACATCCCTCTGGACAAAACCCCAGGAAGAAGTACAACTCGAGTTATCCTCGATCAAAAATTCCACCTGGACTTCACCGACCTTCAGGGACAGACTATTGAAGAAGATTTATCTCAAAGGGATTTCACCATCAATGCCATGGGACTACTCCTTTCAGATTTCCTGTCCGGCCGAAAAAGCATCATCGACCCTCACAATGGACAGGAAGACTTAATCAAAAAGAAAATTCGTGTACTACAAGGTCCAATCTTTCCGTCTGATCCCCTACGCATGCTTCGAGCCTTCCGTTTTGCCGCGACACTTAATTTTGAAATTGATGCAGACACATTAACCACTATCTCTCGCCATAAAGAAAAATTAAGCGAATCTGCTGCAGAGCGAATTTGGCATGAGCTAACAATATTTTTCAAGTCGTGTAACACCATACCCTTACTTAAAGTCATGCAGAACTGTGGTCTATTGGACTGTCTTTTTCCCAAGTCTGATATAGCTCAATATGAAAAAGTGGAGTCTCTGTTAGAAGCACCAGAAAATACCTTTCCCGAATACACTAATAAGTTCAACGCCAGCACTTTTCTTGACAAACATTTTCTTTTAAAACTCTCAGTCTTAAAGAATACTGCCCAAGGTTGTAACCTTTGTCTCAGCAATGCAGAATCACAGGTCATTGAGCAAGCCTTGAGCGGAGCCAAGTCTTTGGCACAAATATATTTAAAAGGCAGCCCTGAACTGAACGAAACTTACGAACTAACTAAAAATATTCATGGCGAACTACTAGCTGCAATAACCTTATTCAACACAGGTTCAGAGATGTCCGATGTTGGCGAGCGCACTCTTTTCTGTAACCACATACTGAAATTTTATTATGACCAGTTTCTGCCAGCAATGAGTGAAAAGCCCTTGCTGAACGGAAAAGACATTGTTCATCAGTTTCAACTTTCCCCCTCCCCGCTTTTTGGTAGAATCCTAAGCGACATACAAAAAGCACAAGTGCTGGGCAACATCTCCACTCCGGAAGATGCTGTAGCGCTGGCTGGGGATATTATTCAATCACAAACTAAAGAGTCCAACGGATGACAACCCGATATTCAACCACTGAATGGAATAACAAAAAAGTCATACTGGGTGAACCTGAAATTGACGCCGAAAAACCCGTCAACCTTTTGATCGGTTTTCATGGTGCTAGTTCAACTCCAGAAAATATGCTTGTTCAAGGAAACCGTCTGAAACTCTCTAACACCTTGATGGTATTTCCAGAGGGCCCGATCAATGCAGGAGACGGTGTCTGGAGTTGGTGGGAAGATGGACCGCGGCAAAGTGAAACAGTGAAAAGTTTTATCACCCACACCTCACAAGTTATTGACTCTGCCCACAGGCACTTTTCAAATAATACTCCTGAAAAAAAAATTAGGACCTGCTTATGGGGGTTTTCTCAGGGTGGAGCCGCGTCGCTGGCTTATACCCTCTTAGGGATGCACTCATTGTTCAAAGTAGCTTCTATTTGTGGCTTCTTACCGGAGTTTCAAAATCCCATAGTAGAAAAAAAGGAGCCACTTCAAATTCTAGGAATATTTGGCAGTAATGATGAGGTCGTCCCGTCCTTCCTCGCTGATCATGCTTTAGATGAAATGAAAAGCCATGGGCACATAGTGAAGTCTAAGGAAACAGCACAGCCTCATGAAGTCAACGCTGAAAACCTACAGGACTTGTGTGAATTCTTTAACGCTTAAAAGGAATTGAATTTATTTATTAGTGAGTCGCTTCAACCCCACAACAACACCGGTCAGGCTAAACAGAAAGCCCAAGCCAAGCAGGAGCAAGATCAAAATATCCCACAACGGCCTATGGTTTACAAGGCCAGGAAAATCCAAGCTGTGCAATCCGTTGAATAGCCAACGGTAGACTCTCCGAGTCCTATCCATGATCGAAACAATCTGGCCGGAATCCATATCGATGTGTACCCAGGTTTGGGAAGAATCATCCAATATAACTCTGAGTGTGTTTTGAGGTAATGATCCTTCACGGAGCTTCCCATAAGCATCCGTCTCAGTCGGTCTTTGTGTTGCTTCGATACCGGCACCCGGCCAGGCCTTTTGAACAGCATTAATAATTTCTGATTCTGTAAATTTGTATTGTGAAAAACTGTTTGTGTACGTAGGTTTAAATAGATTTAGTCCTTTGCCGTTACTGGACAAAATAAAAATTTGTCCTCCTACTGACACAAACTCCAACTCAACATAATTTCTCAATACTTTTAAGGCTTCCAGTGAAACAGGTTTAACAGCTTGCTCTAAAGACAAAGCGCGATAATTTTTTATCTGACTGGCATCAGGGTTTGGTTTGGAAAAGATCCGCCCATGATCCATAGATAACCATCCACTAAATATCCAGGTTAAAACAATTACGCCTGCGAATAGACCTAGAATATGGTGCACACGTAACCAACCTTTAAAGGGACTTGAAATACCCTTTTCATCTCTCACACCACGTGATCGCATTATGCCTAGTAGCAGTCCGATCAATGTTGTCGCAACACACGCCAGAGAGAGCCACCAGACCACTCGATCCCATAAGGCCCAGTTACTTCGTAATATCGTTGGGTAAACCCAGTGTACAACTGCGCCTATATAATTCCAGGCTCGTTCATTGCTCTCGGTTTTTTGTAGAACTTCTCCTGTCTGCGCTGAAACATACAATACAGTTTTCTTTTCGTCCTGGATGGAAACACGATAAAAAGGACGATAGGGATCATAACGATTCGGCACAATCCATTGATCGTAATCCAAAGGACCTTCAACACTCAAAGCAGGGTTACTCGAAAAATTTTCAGCTATTCTCCCTGCAGATTTCTTATGTAAAAGATTTACGAGCTTGCCATCATTCGCACTCACAACTCTTATTCCGCTAGCAAGACTGTGAAGTACATAAATGGGCTGTCCTTCTAAATCAATTAGTCTGAGACGATCCAGTTCAAGGTTTTCTATAGACTTAATAGCTTCATATGGCGGGATAACAATTTTTTGAAAATCAACATCTGAACTTCGGGAGAGCCGGTCCGCTTGCGAAAGAGACGGGAAAGGATGGTAAATGAGAACGGCTCCACTTACAAACCAAGCCGAAAAAAACAAACACAAGACGACACCCATCCAGCGGTGAGCCAGTGTTATAAAACGCATAGAATTTACCCGTTTAATTAAAAATCGAATTGAGCACTGAGTTCAAAGGCCCGAGGAGACCCTAAAATTAACTGATTGGAATAAAACTCATCTCCCCAAAGCGCATAAGCCTTATCAAACAAATTCGTTAGTCTTGCAGTGAAACGACCATTTCCCCTCCGGTAGGTTGCATACAAATCTACCGTTTCATAGCCCAACATTTTTACTGTGTTGAATCTGCTATTATATCGATCATCAACATAACGAAAGCTACCCCCCACGTCTATGGGCAGTCCAGCCACCCCCCTATAATTGGTCCAGGCATTAGCCACCCATTCAGGAACGTTGGAGGGTGTATTTCCAGAGACATCCTCGAATACACCAAATTCGGCATTAGTGTAAGCGGCGTTAGCACCCACTCTCCACTTAGGTGTCACCAAAACTGAACCTTCCAGTTCTAAGCCAGTAGACCTTTGGCTCCCATCGCCACCCAGTACACTATCGTTCGAATCTTTAATTAAAATATTTTGTCTTTCAATGTGGTAGATAGCTATGGACATTTCAGCCTTCCCATTCAGGAGTTTGGACTTCAATCCCATTTCCCATTGTTGTGATGTCGACAAATCAAAATCTTGATTGCTATTGACAAGAAATACGTCTGATCCCAAAGGGTCTGCCCCAGAACTCATTTGGATATATGCGTTTGAGGACGGTAAAACTTCGTAAACAGCACCTACCCGCCAACTGAAAGGATTAAATGTACGCTCGAAGGACCCACCGGAGGTAGGATCATTAAAGTTGAGCCTAAATAGCTCAATATGATCCTGACGTAAACCCACAACCAGCCTTAGTTTTTTGGTGACTTTTAAAGTATCCTCAAAAAATACCGCTGTCGAAATAATTCGCGTGGGGTTGAACCTGAAGCTGGAGGGATTGCCACCAAAGTTACCCCCAATCGGTGCGAAGGGATCCACAGAACCAGGGTTTGATAGAGGCTGGGACTTTCTTTTAAAATCTATATAACTGGCATCGACTCCCAAAAGAGATTGGTTATCCATGCCAGCAAGGTCACTTTTATATTTCGCACTCAGACGGTTGCCAACAGTATTTTGTTCATGAGCCACAAAAAAAGTGTCCCTATCAACTAAGCTAGTTCCTGAGTTGAAAGTATAGTTTTCTGAATTTCGCCATTCCCGGTCAGCGTTTAAAAAATAAGTGTAATTGCGCAAGGAAACTTTATTGCTGTGTTTCCAATTAGCATCTATTGTCGCCAAAACCTGATACGAGTCAGCCACCTCATCATCAACATTGTAATTCACGAATCGCATTCGTTCATCGATGGCTTTTCCTCCCCCGCTCACAACCCCAGAAAGAGGTTGCGTGGCAAAAGCTTCTGTCACGAGAGGGGTTCCCCAATAGTTTTGCAGTTTATCTTCAAGATAATCAAGACCAAAGGTCACGCTCAATCCGTCATTAGGTTGCCACAATAACGAACCAATGAAGTTTCTTGATTTTGGGTCAGCATTATCAACGTATCCATCAGAGCTGTATTCACTGCCATCGATTCGGAACCATAAGTTTTCACCTATCTGCCCACCCGCACCCGCACCAATTTTAACGGTGTCATAACGACCGTAGGAACTCAAAAGTTCATAAGTGTTTGAGCTACCGGTTGTCGGTTTTTTGGTGATCATATTGATGGTTGCACCAATGGCCCCTTGCCCATGCAATACAGATGCGGGACCTTTTAGAACTTCTATCCGATCCAGATTGAAACCATTTTGAGGCCGTCCGGTGATCAAAGCTGGCCCCAGCCAGATTCCATCTCGTTGAATCATGACCTGATTGGAAGTAAAACCGCGCATGGAAAAGTTTGCAGGCTCCGCAGGCGGGTTGCCCCAGGTAAACCCTGGTGTTCGCTCCAGTGCCTCACCTACTTCTTGATATCCTCCTCCTTTCAATTCTGAGTTATTGATAACCGTTATAGAAGCTGGAGTCTCAAAAGCAGGGAGGTCCAGACGACTACTGGTATCAGAAGAAAAATCGAAATTAAGGATACTCGGAGTGATGAGCAATTCATCCAATTCGATAACAGGGGAATGGGATTTTTCAGAAAGATCTGCACCCTTCTGAGCCCAACTAATTGAAAAGGCGTAAAACAATGCAATGAGCATTGTTAATACAAGTAGAAAGTTTTTATTCATAGTAAATCCCAAATTCAGGCAAAAAAAAACCTCGTTCCTCTGATTGAGGACTGAGGTTGATTGCACCCTGGTTTGCTTCATCAACATTGATTTGGCATACACTCATTCCCACGAATGATGTAACCTATATATCTCAGGCAGGTCTTCTGACTCGCGTTCATCCTACTCTCTGCACCTTCCCAACATAACGTCAGTGGCTTAAGGCAGATTTCGTCACGCTCACAGCGGCGGGACCGTGGTTGAGTTTCACAACCTTCCCTATTACTTTCGAAAACAACAATTTCACGTTTTCAAAAACCTGAATAACTGTCCATATTATTAGCAATAAAAAAAACAAGTCAAGCAGTATTTAATATTTCACCCTGCCCCCTTTTTCAAGGCACTATTAATACAATGGCTTGAAGTACCGATATAAGCTGAATTGACTTTCACAAGTAATTTGCTAAGCTTGCATACATTCATTGGGGTCGGTCACATGGAAAACGGTTAAAATCCGTTGCGGACCCGCCGCTGTAACCGAGGACGAATCTCGCAGTTTGCCACTGTTTGTTTTCAAATGGGAAGGCGCGGGAATTCGGTTGATCCGGAAGCCAGAACACCTGATTCTGACCCTATTAACTAAACCTTCGCGGCCTGAGGTGAGTTAAGTCGAGCTCCGTGCTTTGCCCCCTCATTTCGCTGGAACGAGAATACTCCGGTGAAGTTTTCCATATTTCATATCACTAAAATAATTTACAAGGCCCCGTGTACTGCTGTCTTACCAACAGTGTTCCTTTTCTTCTTTCTTTCTACATCTTCACTTTGGGCGGACAACTCAGAAATGAGGTCTGCAAAGCGGATTATCTCCACTTCCCCTTCTATCACCGAAACTCTTTTCAAGTTGGGATTGAAAGATAGAGTCATAGCTGTAACGGATTTCTGCAAATACCCTAAGGAGGCTTGTCAGCTTCCAAGTATTGGCGGCATGCTCAATCCAAATATGGAAACGATGGTTTCCTTAACTCCTGACCTGATCGTTCATCAATCCAGCAATCAAAGGCTTCGTAACAATGCCAAGAGCGTGGGAATTCGAACACTCTCAGTGGACATGGAGAATTTAAAGGAAATTTTTGAAACTATAAAAAAACTAGGAATGGCCTTAAACTGTCAGGAACAGTCAAACAAACTGACCCAGCACTTGAATGAGGGAATCGCTTTTTATCAGGAGAGACTGAAAGTTTTACCTAAAAAAGAGGTTTTGTTGCTCCTGGGGGATAGCAATGATTCGGCCCGCGATTTATATGCTGCTGGACCCGGTACATTTTTAAATGAACTCCTCAACCTCTCTGGTGGAAATAATATCATCAGAGACTCTCCAGCCAGATATCCCAAACTCTCCAGGGAATACATCATTGAAAAATCACCGGAGATTATTATAGAGGCTGGCCCAAAATCAAACCTGTCGCAAAATGAAATTGATCTTCGGATTAAAGAATGGAAACGATTCCCAACTATTAAAGCCGTTCAAAAGGAACAAATATATTTTATTGGTGCTGATTATATTTTGATACCCGGTCCCAGACTTTTAAAAATTATCGAGCGATTTTCCAAAGCAATACATCCCAAGTTGTTTGTGAGCAAGAGTCAAAAGACAAGCTTTCAGGGAACCCTCAATCCATGACCCCGGAATTGATGAAGTTAGAAAATATTTCATTTGCCTATGAAACTTCACCCGTCTTAGAAAATCTTTCTGTTGCAATACAGGAACAGGATTTTATAGGTTTGATCGGTCCAAATGGATCAGGGAAGTCCACTCTCCTCAAGATTATGGGAGGAATTTTAGAATCGGACTCAGGTTCTATCCAGTTTAAAGAATCCCCTATATCAAAAATAAACAAGAAACTATTTGCTCAGTCCGTTTCCTGGATTCCTCAAGACCACCCAATGGTTTTCCCTTTCAAAGTTTCTGAAATCGTGTTGATGGGGCGGCATCCCTATCTTTCTCCCCTATCGTTTGAAAGTAGTGAAGATTTTGAGATAAGCCGAAGAGCCATGGAAACCACAATGACCTCCCAATTTGCAGACAGGTATTTCAATGAAATCAGTGGTGGGGAAAAACAGCGCGTCATGATCGCCAGCGCATTGGCACAAAATCCGGAAATGATGCTTTTGGACGAACCTACCGCCGCATTGGATTTGAAATATCAAGTGCAAATTCTGAAAATTTTAAAAGACCTCAATACAGCTCATAAAATGACTCTCATTTTGGCCATGCACGATTTGAATTTGGCTTCCAAGTTTTGCAATCGCCTCATACTTTTGGATGCGGGAAAAATTGTGCGTGATGGATCTCCTCAACAGGTACTGGAAAAAGATATTCTTGAGCAAGTATACGATGTAGAAGTCGACCTTGATTACAAGGATGGAAGCATCAGAGTTCATCCGGCTATAAGGAATTAGTTGCCAATGAACTCACGTTCTTATGTAATGACCCTATCGCTTTTTTTTCTATTATTTATTATTACCCTTGGTGTCACACCGCTCATAGGATCTAGCAAAATCAGCCTGGCGCGGGCATTTTCTGACTCCCTTGATATTTCCAAGAATGTGGATGCCAATATTCTGTTTCAAGTAAGGCTTCCAAGAATTCTTCTCGGTGCACTGACCGGTGCGGCTTTGTCGGTAGCAGGTGCCATTTTTCAAGCTCTGTTACGCAATGATCTGGCGGCACCTTTTACACTAGGGGTTTCCAGTGGTGCCGCATTAGGTGCAGTCATTGCTATTGCCTTAAGTTTGAATTTTTCTCTGTTGGGAATTCCAGTGGTTTCCTTATTTTCATTTTTAGGCGCACTCGGTGCTATTTTGCTGGTGTTCAGTCTTGTCAGAACTCGTCACGGCGAGTTCCCCACCGGAGTGCTTCTTCTAGCTGGTGTAACCGCTAATTTTTTTTTCGCGGCCATGGTCATGTTTATTCACTACCTTTCAGACTTCAGCCAATCTTTTAGAATCATCCGTTGGCTTATGGGAGGATTAGACATCACCGATTACAAAACAGTTTTATCTATTTCCCCTATGGTGTTTTTGGGAATTTTCATCCTGATGTTTGTTAGTAGAGACCTGAATCTAATCAGCACTGGCGTGCATTCTGCCTCCAGTCGAGGGGTGAATGTTTCCAAAATTCAAAAGATTGGCTTCATCACCGCCTCGCTCATCACAGGTACAGTGGTGGCAACTTGCGGTCCCATAGGTTTTGTTGGTTTGATCGTTCCCCATACAGTGCGATTATTTGTTGGCCCCGATCTACGCATACTGATTCCAGCATCCATGCTTTTTGGTGCTAGTTTTCTCGTGGCCTGCGACACTCTGGCAAGAACAATTCTTGCTCCGACCGAAATACCGGTCGGAATTATTACAGCAATGATTGGAGGCCCTTTTTTCGTTTGGCTTCTGAAAAGAAAAAAACAGGCATGACTTTATGACAGCAAAAACTTTAATGATACAGGGAACCGGATCTGGTGTCGGGAAAAGCCTTTTGACAGCCGCATTCTGTCGCTATTTTTATCAGGCCGGCTATAAGGTAGCCCCCTTCAAAGCTCAGAATATGGCTTTAAATTCTTTTGTAACCGAACGTGGAGAAGAAATGGGGCGGGCTCAGGTTTATCAAGCAGAGGCATGTGGACTGAAACCAGATGTCCTCATGAATCCTATTCTTTTAAAACCTTCCGGCGACAACAATTCACAAGTTATCTTGATGGGAAAACCTGATGGCTCTAGAAATGCAAAGGATTTTTATTCCCGTCATATACAACATAAAGAGGTGGTCACTCAAGCCCTGAAAGAATTGAGGAGTAAATACGAACTGGTCATTATTGAAGGCGCTGGAAGCCCGGCTGAGATCAATCTAAAAAAAACGGATCTGGTCAATATGTTCATCGCTGAAAAGGCAGATGCTCCGGTCCTCCTCGTTGGAGATATAGACCGGGGAGGAGTGTTTGCATGGCTCAAGGGAACCTATGATCTCCTTTCTAAAAACGAGCAGGATAGAATTATAGGATTTATCATTAACAAGTTTCGTGGTGATATAAAACTTTTGCAGCCGGGTATTGAACAGTTTGAGAAAATGATGGGCAAACCTGTTTTAGGTGTCGTCCCCTATTGCAGGGATCTAGTTGTAGACGAAGAGGATTCCGTACCACAAAGATTTTATCCAGCAAATAATGATGAAAAAGGAATTTTGAATATCGCTGTCATCGAACTTCCCAGAATGTCTAATTTCACAGACCTCTCTCCCCTTGAGCATGACCCCTCAATTTCGATCCAGTATGTCCAGCACACCTCACAAATGGGAAACCCCGACTTAATCATTCTTCCCGGTAGCAAGAATACTGTCGCCGACATGGGCTTTTTGAACCAGCAGGGCCTGGCCCGAGAAATCCTGAAGCGTCATGAAGATGGAACTCTGATTCTCGGAATTTGCGGAGGATTCCAAATGCTGGGAAAAAAAATTAAAGATCCTGAAAATTTGGAGAGCCGCGTAGTGGAAACTGAAGGGTTAGGGCTCTTCGATTTTGAAACCACACTCAACCCCGAAAAATTAACCCGACAAGTTCAACTTGAAACTGTGAAAAGCCATGTATTCCCAGAGGGAGTGCAGTGTGAGGGTTACGAAATTCATATGGGACGAACTGAATTTAAGACCACCTACCCCACTCTTTTCTCTAACCCAAATGAAGATAATCCTATGAATTTTGGCATTACCAACCAGAAAGGGACTGCTATAGGTACTTATCTTCACGGATTTTTAGATAAGGACCTATTTCGGGAAAATATTTTGAGCTATATAAGAAGGAAGAATGGTCTTCCAGAACCACAGAGTAAATTCGACTACACTCAGTTTAGAGTCCACGAACTAAACAAACTCGCAGAAATAATAAAGACCTCCATAAACATGGATGAAATCAAAAAGAAACTTCAGTAACCAGTTACAACTTCTTAAGTCTCACTTAATAGTTATAGTCCTTTCTTTAAAGTTTTTTATAGGTTTAACATTATGATTAATAAAAAAGGTCAAGTCATATTGGTGGGTGCCGGGCCTGGCGATGAAGACTTGATAACTGTAAAGGGAAAGTCCTGGCTAGAACGTGCGGATGTAGTGATCTACGATCATTTAGCCAATAAAAACTTAAATCAATACGCCAGACAAGATGCTGAATTAATATATGCTGGGAAAAAATCTGGAAGGGCTACTTTGACTCAGGATCAAATCAATGCACTTTTGGTAAAGAAAGCTCGTGAAGAAAAAATAGTCGTTCGGTTAAAGGGTGGAGATCCATTCATCTTTGGGCGTGGGGGTGAAGAAGCACAAGCATTAGACAAAGCTGGAATCCCCTTTGCTATCGTCCCTGGAGTGACTTCGCCAATTGGCGTTTCTGCTTATGCTGGCATTCCCCTTACTCACCGAGACTTTGCGTCCAGCGTATCCATTATAACCGGTAGCCTTAGAAGCACTAAGAAGGACCATCAAATTGATTGGAGTACAGTCGCAGCGAGCACAGGAACTTTAGTTTTTCTAATGGGTGCTCGCAAGTTAGGTTTCATCGTTGATCAATTGATAAAATACGGCAAACCTACTGATACTCCGATTGCAGTTATTCAATGGGGAAGCACTCCCAAGCAGAAAACCTGGACGGGGACTTTGAGTTCCATTGGAGAAACAATCAATAGAGAAGTTATTTCCCCTCCAGCACTGACGATTGTTGGTGAAGTGGTCAAATTAAAAAAAACAGTAGATTGGTTTGAGCAACTCCCACTTTTTGGAAAGTCCGTTGTTTTGACCAGGCCTATGGATCAATCAGAAAACCTAAAAAGTCTCCTCCGTGAAAATGGTGCCTCACCAGTGTTCTTTCCAGTAATCCAGGATTATCCCCCAGATGATTGGGAGCCTCTTGATAAAGCACTTATGGGTTTGAGCGATTACGACGGTATATTTTTTACAAGCGGAAAAGGTGTCCAATATTTCTTTGATCGCCTTAGGGAAAAAAAAATGGATATTCGGGAACTCAAAGATGTAGAAGTCTATGCTCATGGGACTAAAGCCAGACAAGCTTTAGAAAACTTAGGGCTGCGGGTAATTTCCATTTCCAACATATTAGATACAAACACTCTAAAAAAGGATATGGGGAATCTTAATATTTCAGGGAATAGCTATTTGCTTCCCAGAGTGGCAGGTGCTCCTGAGCAATTACCCCGGTTGTTGCTAGACCTTGGAGCTGTGGTTGACAATATTTCGGTTTATCAAACTTTACCCTTCACTCCCAGAGACACAGGTTTTTTTGAAAGTTTGGAATCTGGGGAAATTGATGTGATTACTTTTACATCAGCAGAAACGGTGAGCAATTTTTACAAGTTGATACCAGAAAACCTTCTTCCGTGTCTGAAAAATTCACTTATTGCCTGCATTGGACCCGTAACAGCCACTGCCGCAAAATCTTTAGGTCTCAAAGTAGCGATTAAATCTACGCAAGTTACCTCAGCGGGGTTGGTAGAAGCTATTGAGCAATACTACACAACCCTTCAATTATAGATAATTGCAATGAAAACAAACTGGTTTTCCCGAGGTTTTACAGGAACTACTTTGATAATGAAGCAGTTTATTCTTGAATAAAATTATAAACCATCTAAAATACGTTCAGAATATTGCATTACTAGGTTTCTCTATAAGAGAATGAAAAGGGAAGGTTGTGAAACTCAACCACGGTCCCGCCGCTGTGAGCGTGACGAAATCTGTATAAAAACCACTGACGTTTAACCGTTGGGAAGGTGCAGAGAGTAGGCTGAACGCGAGTCAGAAGACCTGCCTGGAGCAAATAATATTACCTTTTGATATTTAAAAGGTAAACCCATTTGGTTGATCAAGTAAATCAGGGTGCCATCAACCTCAGTCCTCAATGGGAGGAGTGAGGTTTTTTTTTACCCTTTGTTTAGTTCTGTGAGTTTAGATCTTTATATACACAAATAATAGCAACGCTAATTTGGCCAATTCATTTCAAAATTTAATGAGAGGTTCCGCCATGAAAAAAATTGTAGCCCTTTTTTGCCTCGTCTCTTTTCTTAGTCCTGTAAGTCTTTTTGCTTTTGACTGGAAAAATCATGACCTGTCCCATCTAGTGGTAGTCACCAACCGGGATGCGGATGAGTTGACCATAATTGACATGACAAAAGATGAAGTCATCGGCAAACAAAAGGTAGCCATGAATAGCCAGGCTCATATGACAGCATTTTCTCCCGATGGAAAAAAGCTGGCCATTGCAGCCACCGCAAATAATAAGGTTGCCGTTCTCGACTTGACTAATAATGAAGTGAAGGAAATTACTGTTGGGTCCGGTCCCGAGCATATGGATATAAGCAAAGACAACCGCTGGTTGTATGTAGGCAATATTGAAGGTGGAACCGTTTCAGCGATAGATTTAGATCAGAATCAAGAAATCGCCCGTTTAAAAGGTTTTCTCGAACCCCATGGCGCCACCATAATGTCCTCGGGCAATAAAGTTTATATCCCTAACCGGGGAGCCCAGTTAGTAGGGATGATCAATAATTCTGATCAGTTTTCTACTAGTGATATTCAGGTTGGGGCTCTTGCAGGTCTAGCATCTTTTGGTACGGATAAAAACGGAGCCTCCATGCACCGAGAACGTTCCATTCCAGCCAAAGGAGTGGCAAACGTCACTCTAACACATGATGAAAAGTTCGCTTATATTGCTACCGGCGATGCAAACTCTGTAACCGTTCTGGACACAGCAACGGACCAGATCGTCCGCACCATTCCTGTAGGTATAGATCCGTGGAGAGCATACGCGTCCCCTGATGGAAAACACATGATTGTCCCCAATAATGGCGATCAAACGATTTCGGTTATAGACGCACAATCACATTCGCTGGTTGCCACACTCCCCGGGGGAGCGGATATGACGGGTGTCAATTTTGGCAGCAACAAGGGATA
>JAJDBH010000144.1 GCA_029261455.1 Nitrospinaceae bacterium | reverse complement strand
TAAGAAAGAAGATACTAAGGTAAAGCAACCTCTGAATGGCTAGAACTTCCCACGTTAAGCGCTCCACAAGTGAGACACAAATTGAAGTCAGCCTGAATCTGGATGGAACCGGAATTCAGGATATACAGACCCCTGTCCCATTTTTGGATCATATGCTGTCACAATTGGCTCGGCACGGTTATTTTGACCTGACGGTTAAAGCCCAAGGTGACACCCATATAGACTTTCACCACACAGTAGAAGATGTCGGGATAGCTGTAGGGCAGGCTTTCAAGGAAGCTTTAGGGGATAAAAAAGGTATTCGTAGATTCGCAGAAGCCAATGTACCGCTGAATGAGGCTTTGGCCCAGTGTATTATTGATATCAGTGGTAGAGCTTTCTTTGTGTTTAATTTGGAACTTCCGAAAGCCAAGCTTGGCGAGTTCGATGTTGAGCTTGTTCCGGAGTTTTTTCAGGCCTTTGCCGCTAATAGCGACATTACCCTGCACCTCAACTCTCCCTACTGGAATAATCTTCACCACATAACAGAAGCGTTATTCAAATCTTTTGCCCGCGCTTTAGACTCTGCCTGTACACTGGACTCCCGCTCGGGAGACGTTCCTTCCACCAAAGGGACCCTATAGTTGATCGCTATTATTGACTATGGAATGGGGAATCTCCGTTCCGTACAAAAGGGTTTTGAAGCAGTAGGTGCCGAGGCGATTGTTACCAGTGATTCCCAAAAAATTCTTTCAGCAAAATCCGTGGTGCTTCCCGGTGTCGGGGCATTCAAAGATTGCATGACCAACCTGGAGGAGTTAGGCCTTATTGATACCGTGCACCAGTCTGTAAAGAGTGGTAAACCATTTTTGGGGATTTGTCTTGGGCTGCAACTATTGTTTAATCAAAGTGAAGAATTTGGTCAGGTAAACGGGCTAGGTATCCTTCCAGGAAAAGTGGTGGGGTTCAAAGATGCTCAGCCCAAATCTGACTCAGGTGAGCCGTTAAAAATCCCTCATATGGGGTGGAACACAGTCAAAGTGGTTCCGGGTAATCCGTTATTTGACTCAGTGGCTGATGACTCTTATTTTTATTTTGTACACTCCTATTATATTGTTCCAGAGAACTCGGCGATCATAGCAACAACTACTAGTTATGGAATCGACTTCACTTCTGGAGTCCATCACGAAAATATCCATGCGCTCCAGTTCCACCCAGAAAAAAGTCAGCGCCTGGGTCTCACCGTTCTGAAAAACTTTTCCAGCCTTTCTTAATGGCTCCGGGGTATCTTCGCGGCATTTTGTTCTCTATTGCCACGGCTTTACTTTGGGGTGTTTTACCGATTTTTCTCAAAATCGCTCTGCAAGGTTTTCATGCCGGTACGATTTCCTGGTTCCGGTTTCTGTTTGCATTTTTGATCCTGCTCGCCATTCTGCAATGGAAAAATCATGAACCTTTGGGTATTCTTTGCAAACCCCCTTGGATGGGAATCCTGGGAGGAGCCTGTCTTTCCGCAAACTATTATTGGGTGACGGTGGGGGTGGACTTGAGTGGGCCCTCCAATATGGCAGTTTTGATACAAACTGCTTCGGTGTTTCTGGTGCTGGCGGGTGTTTATGTTTTCCGTGAACGTTTGACCCTCAGGCAGATTTTGGGAATGGGTGTTGCTGGAAGCGGTTTATTCCTGTTTTTTCATGACCAGAAAAGCCGTATTCAGGAAATGGGAGACTATTATTACGCAGACTTTCTAATTGTTCTTGCCGGTATGGTGTGGGTGGGATACATGGTCTCGCAAAAATTCCTCAGCCGGCAATATGGTGCTCAGTCTTTAAACCTTCTGGTCTATGCTGTCGCTACCTTCACTTTGATAGGTGGTGTTGATTGGGCAGATTTCTCCAGTGCGGGACTCACTGCCTGGTTGTCTCTGATATTTTGTGGGATCAACACGTTACTTGCTTATGCTGCCCTGGCTGAAGCTGTGAAATATATTCCTCTGGCAATAATTAGCGTCATTATCAGCCTGAATCCATTGATAACTCTTTTAGGAATGAAAATCCTCCCTGAAATGGGTTTTGCCGGATTGCAACCCGACCCAGTTGGATCGCTGGGTTACTGGGGAGGTGTGATAGCTGTTACAGGAGTAGTGCTGGTGGTTTACCGCCAGCGTGACACTAGACCCAAAGGGCGATAGATCCTTCAATTCGAGAAAAATGTTGTTGGTGGAAAAAGTAATTAATATCAGGCTGACCGGATTCAGGTCTGCTTCCGACCCATAACAGGCACTCAATTGATGCTCAGAAAAAAGTTCGATAAAATCATGCGTATGGCTCAGAACATCCAAACAGAACGATTGACCCTTCGCCAATGGGCGACGTCTGACCTCGCCCCCTACGCAAACATGTGTTCAAACCCAGAAGTGATGAAGTGGATAGGTAGTGGTTCTGTCCGAACGCGTTCAGAGTGTGAAAACGCTATCCAATATTTTCAAGTTGGATGGAGAGACAGAGGGTTCGGTTTGTTTGCTGTTGAACTAAAGCCCAACGGACGATTTATAGGTTTTTGTGGCTTGTCTGTGCCAACGTTTCTGCCGGAGATCCTTCCAGCGGTCGAGATTGGATGGCGTCTGGATAAGCCTTACTGGGGTAGAGGCTTTGGCACCGAAGCAGCTGAAGCAAGCCTTTCATTCGGTCTAAATACTCTTGATCTCGATGAAATAGTTTCAATACATCAGGTAGGCAACGATGCGTCAGCAAGAATCATGTGGAAAATAGGAATGCGTTTCGATAAGGAAACCATAGACACATCGTGCGAGAGGTCAGTGCGCATTTACAGAAAAAACCGAGAGGAGTGATTCTCCGCTTTTGGCTGACGTCAAACTGACGTGATACATAACTGTGACAAAATATTATTGTCATAAGGAAGGTATTGATTAGATGAACGATAAGACCGTTGGTGGTATTCACTGGAGTTTCTGGATAATTAGCGTTGTGACACTTATCTTTAATGTTATGGGCGTCATCAATTACTTCGTACAGATGAATGCAGACTCGCTCGCCTCATTTCCTGAACAGTATCGCCCGATAATCGAAGGCCGGCCCTTATGGGCCACCGCAGCTTTTGCAATAGCCGTTTTTGGCGGCTCTCTAGGCTGCCTTTTGCTTCTGCTCAGGAAGTCAGTTGCGTTCTATGTGTTAATCGCGTCTCTCCTTGGCGTGATTGTGTCAATGATACATATATTCGCCGTGGCCGGATTTAGTTCCTTCGAGGTTTGGATTGGTGTTCTGATGCAGCTGGTGGTTACGTTGTTTTTGATCTGGTATTCAAAACTGGCTGAGAGCAAGGGTTGGATCAGCTAGGGAAATTGGTAAGTAATTAAAGATGAATGCCTGCTATTGGCTGCGACTTCAACTGGTCAACGCAACACTTTATCTTTATAACAAAAAGATGGAGTGTAGAAAATGGCCTATCGAACACGAATAAACTATACCGCTCAACAAAAGTCAGAAATGTGGGATCGCTGGCAACGT
>JAJDBH010000143.1 GCA_029261455.1 Nitrospinaceae bacterium | reverse complement strand
GAAAGGAAATAATTGAGGAAAACACTGAATAGAATGAGGATGATACCCAGTAACAAGATGTACCAGGCAGTCAACCTGGACCGAATGGACTTGAAAGCCATAGCTATTCTTTCATGATGTATCCAACGCCCCGGAGAGTATGCAAAAGCTTTTGGGAGTAGTTTTTATCAATTTTCTTTCTTAAATGATTGACGTAAACATCGATCACGTTTGTGAAGGTATCAAAATTATAATCCCAAACATGCTCAGCAATCATCGTTCTTGTGAGCACCTTGCCCTGATTTCGCAAGAAGTATTCAAGCAAGCTGTATTCTTTTCCTGTTAGCTCAATTTCATGGTTTTCACGTTTCACTTTGTGGCTGACCAAGTCCAAAGTCAAATCAGCGATTTCCAGTGTTGTCTGGACATCAGCTTTTCCCCTTCGGAGCAGAACGCGAATTCTCGCCAAAAGCTCCGAAAACGCGAAAGGCTTGGTCAAGTAATCATCAGCGCCCTGATTGAGGCCCGTGACTTTGTCTTCTACAGAATCTTTAGCTGTGAGGAGGAGGATGGGGGTTTCGATTTTTCGAGCCCTTAAGGTAGATAAAACTTCCAACCCATCAATTTTGGGGAGCATGAGGTCCAGGATAATCAGGTCATACTGATTCTGTTCGCCAAGAAGCAGTCCCTCTTCTCCATCGGGTGCAATATCTACAGCGTATGTTTCCTCTTCAAGGCCCTTTTTAATAAAGGCAGAAACCTTTTTTTCATCTTCTACAATCAATATACGCATTTAGCCATCCCACTTTTTTTGCACCTTATGGAGCTTTATTTCTCCTTTCAACATTTCCACATGTTTTTCGCAATCCTTTTGGATCGCAGAATACATGGCTCTGCAACTCTCATCATTAGCATCAATCATGGCCTGCTTGCATATTTTCACAGCGTCATGGGACGCTTCCAAGGCTTTTAAGATATTATCATTGAATTTTTTACTCATTCTAAATCCTGGGTGTTAATTATTCCGATTTTTATTCTACCATTAAATTTATATTGTTGAAGGGCTAATCCCGCCCACACCATGCCAGCGTGACGCTGAGCACAAAGAGAAAAGGTACTTTCATATAAAGCCAAATAAAGCTATTCCTCGTTAGCCCAACGCCTATTAGCTAATTATCGCTTTTTTCAGTCAGTTCCCGCTCGAAGAGGAGTTTTACTAAAATAATCCCCAACGCCGCCCCGATAATGGGCAGGGCATTGATCAATTCGAGGAGGTATTTTCCAAGAAATCCGAAGTTTTGGATCAGGTATTGGGCAAACTTCACTCCAGCCTGATCCAGCCAGTAAAAAATAAGGTTGATGCCCATTCCACAGACAAACCCGATAAAACACCCAAAACCATAATACGCATATTTCATGATTGTTTTCCACCTACGCAACACTTCGATTCAACTGGAAAAGACTGTAAGACTTGGACTATGATAGTAAAAATCTCAGTTTCGGCATTATTATACATACCTTGGTTCCATTTTATAGAGGAATGAAATGCGACTCGCAAACAAGACGGCTATCATCACCGGTGGCGGATCAGGCATAGGTCAAGCCTCTGCCGTAGCCTTCCATAGAGAGGGCGCCAATGTGGTTTTATTTGGCCGAAGAAAGCACAAGCTGGAAGAAACAGCTCAGCACCTAGGTTCCCGTGTCTTGACGGTCGAGGGTGATATGACCCGAAGCGATGACTTACATCGACTGGTCCAGGAAACACAGAGCACTTTCCAACGCATCGACATACTGGTCAACAATGCCGGTATTTTCAATGGTGCCCCTCTGCACGAAATTTCTGACGAGCAATATGATGAAATGATGAATATCAATATGAAATCGGTATTCCAGCTAACTCGCAAAGTGCTCCCTATAATGATGGAGCAAAAGGGAGGAAGCATCATCCATATCAGTTCCATCCTCGGCATCATCGCCGTTCCTCAAGTAGCGGCTTATAATATTTCTAAAGGGGCACTGAATCAACTCAACAGGTCCATTGCTGTTGAATATGGCAGTTATGGCATCCGCTCCAATTCCATTTGCCCTGGGCTGATAAAGACCGACATGACCTCCGATCTCATGGAAGATGAGACACTGATGGAGGAATGGAGCAAGGATTACCCAATAGGCCGGTTCGGAAAACCTGAAGATGTGGCCAACGCCTGCCTCTTTTTAGCCAGCGATGAGTCATCATTTATCACAGGCACGGTTCTTCCTGTTGATGGCGGTTTTACAGCCCATTGAGGACAGTGCTTGACGGGAACCCCTGCGGTGATTAAAATCAGAGCCACTTTAAAACTTCAATAGACATCAACCCTGCCACACAATAGGTTTGAGGATACGGATTCACTTATGAAGTACGAAACAGTTATTGGACTGGAAGTTCATGTCCAAATTAAAACCAAAACAAAAATATTCTGCTCCTGTTCTACTGAGTTTGGCAAACCTCCAAACGCGAACACCTGTCCGATCTGCCTGGGAATGCCTGGAGTTCTTCCCGTCTTAAACAAACGTTTTCTCGATTCCTCGATGAAGGCCTGCTTGGCAACGCATTGCAAAATTGAACCCATGAACCGTTTCGCAAGAAAAAACTATTTTTATCCCGACCTGCCCAAGGGTTACCAAATTTCCCAAATGGAACACCCCTTAGGAACAAACGGATTCATCAACATTAATGTGGACGGCAAGCAAAAAAGGATCGGGCTGACCCGCATTCATATGGAAGAAGATGCGGGAAAACTGATCCACGGAGAAAACCTGGGAAGTCCCGGGAAAAGCTATGTCGACTTTAATCGAACCGGTGTACCCCTATGCGAAGTGGTCAGCGAGCCTGACATGCGTTCGCCAGAAGAAGCAAGGGCTTACCTGACCGAACTGAAAGCCATCCTGGAATACACCGAGGTCAGCGATTGCAATATGGAAGAAGGAAGCCTGCGCTGTGACGCCAACGTTTCCATTCGTCCCGTCGGGCAAAAAGAGTTCGGAACCCGCGCAGAAATAAAAAACCTCAACTCCTTCAAGTTCGTGCAGAAAGCCATTGAGTATGAAGTAGCACGACAAGCAAAAATATTAGATCAGGGAGAGCGAGTAAAGCAAGAAACCCGACTTTATGATTCCGACCGAGGTGAGACTTTCCCCATGCGGAGCAAGGAAGAAGCGCACGATTACCGTTATTTCCCTGACCCGGACCTGGTTCCCATTATGATCGATGAAGCATGGGTGGAAGAAATTCGCAAAACGATCCCTGAACTTCCTGAACAAAAACGAGAGCGTTTTGCCAGTGATTACGAAATTCCCGAATATGACGCAGGGGTATTAACTTCCTCGAAACCTCTGGCAGATTATTTTGAGCAGTGCGCAACTCAGTTCCCAAAACCCAAAATTATCAGCAACTGGATAATGGGAGACTTGCTGCGAGAACTAAAAAAGGACGGCAAAGAGATTGAAGAATGTCCGGTTCCCCCCTCTGCATTGGTCGACCTGCTTAAACTCATCGACTCGGGAACGATCAGCGGCAATATCGCCAAAGGGGTTTTTGAGGAAATGTATCAAACACAGAAACCTGCCGACCGTATCGTTGAGGAAAAAGGGCTAACACAAATTACCGATAGTTCCGCCATAGAGAAAATCGTCGATGAAGTGATTCAGGCTAACCCCAGTCAGGTGGAAGAGCTAAGGGGAGGTAAAGACAAGGTTCTCGGTTTTCTGGTCGGTCAAATCATGAAAGCAAGTAAAGGCAAAGCCAACCCCGGCATGGTCAACAAACTACTTAAAGAAAAAATAAACGGATGATAAATGCAGCCTTCCATTCATTTAAAACCATAGGTTTGAAATCCGTTACCCTGGTAACTCTAATTCTCGTACTGGGGATTTTAAGTTCGGGTGTTTATGCCCTTCCTTTGAAATCCGATGACAACCGCTACATAGATAATGACGATGGCACGATCACAGACACCAAAACCAATTTAATGTGGATGAAGAAAGATTCATATCTTCACTCCGGACACTGGCATAATTGGCCAGAGGTTCATGATTATGTGCAACAACTTAATGATGAGGGATTTGCTCAATACATTGATTGGCAATTGCCCACGACGAAAGAGCTAAAAACCCTCTACGAGCCGGGAAAAACAAACAGTTCCCAGGCTGGAACGGAAATGAAAATACACACTGATCCAATATTTGAGAAAAATGGAAGCGGCTCATTATGGTCGGGAGAAAAAAACGGACGCCATAACGCATTCGGAGTGGTCTTCAATACTGGCGCAGTATTTAATAGCAACAAAAAATCTCGCTCTAGAAAGGCCACTCGGGCCGTGCGAATCAATACGAACTAACACCGCCTTGAGGCAGAAAACCAAAAAAATGACATCTCTTAAAAAAGTACTATTAGCTACCATTTTATTCCTGACAACCGTCGCTCCTGCAAATGCAACTTATCCCTCTATAGACGTAGCCCACTGGGACCTTTCTGTCTCCAATGATAGAAATGACTCGGACTACCTTAAGGTGCGAGATCTGGTTTCGAAAAAACAGTTTGACGAAGCCCTGGCAATCCTTGATGGAAAAATAATTAATCAACCTAAGGAAGCTACTCCTGAAATTCTAAAAGCGATCGTTTTAAATGAGAAGGATGAACCCCTCAAAGCTCTGGAGGCTTTGCTGACCGGATTTAAAAAGGAACGCCAACACCCGGCTCTGCACTTTTCTTTCTGCCAAATCCACCGCAAACTTGGCAACGGCCTTACTTCAGAAAAAGCATGCATTATAGCCGCCCAACAGCATCATCAAGATCCTTTGGCACATTATGAGTTTGCTATAACCCTGATGGCCCGAGGCAAGGCAAAAGAGGCCAACAAAGAGTTAGCTGAAAGTGCCAGACTGGCCCCAAAAGATTCCACGTACCCTTATGAACGAGGGTTGATTTTTAATTATCTAAATCAGAATGATGAGGCTGAAAAATCTTTCAAGCACGCCTTTTCACTCGACAAAAGCAATGTCGAAACAGCTTACCAACTGGCCTATCTATACGCCACACGGAACGATAAGAAACAAGCTGAGACCTACATCAACCATATTCTGGATAACCACAGGGATCACCCTAAAGCAAGCTCAGCTAAACTACTTCAAGAGTACATTTTCAAAGGAGAAGTAGATAAACTGCCTTTGAAAGTTGTCCCGGGGCAATATCATTTGAGTCGATCCAAATCCCTTTACAAATCCAAGCAATACGGTTTATGCCTCATTGAAGCGGGAACCGCCGCCCGCCTGAGCCCTGATGACTTGCAAGTTCAAGAGATTCTTGTCGGGCTTCACAGTATGTTTTTACGATTGGACATGGCAGAAAAATCTGTCGGACAGTTTATTGAATACGCAATAGACAATGACAAGCTTAAAAGCCGAGGATACCAGGAATTAGCAGATATAGAAGTTCTGCGCGGCCACTTAAATAAAGCCAAAGAGCTTTATGAAAAAGCTAAAGGACTGGGAGACCCAAATGGAATCGCCAAGGCCACCTTGGAAGAATTTCCCGAGAAAGTTGATTCAACAGAGCGGCAACCGCTAAACCCTAATGCTTTGTTCATCGACCCTATTAATGCTCTCAACAGAAAGGGAGAGATTTTTGCTCATTTTGGAATGTATCAACGAGCTATGGGAATCTATTCTATGGTTTTGAGAATGGACTCGACCAATCTTACTGCACTCCTCAATACCGCTGCTGCCAGTTATAAAAAAGAGAAATACAACCGAGCCATTTCTATTCTCGAAAGGTTATTTGTCATCCACCCCAACCACGAAAACATCATAGCTCACCGATTACTACTCGCCCGAGCCTACGTTATGAAAGGGGACCTCGGGGATGGAATCAAAAACCTTGAAATAGTTATGAAAATGAATCCTGGAGTTAAAAAAATTATCATCTCGGACCCAACTTTTGAAAAGTTAAGGGCCTTGGAATCTTTCAGGACTTTAGTCCAATAGTCCCAATTCTCATCACTTGGCTTGGGAAAAAGTTAAGTTTGACTTTAAATTTTTGTTCCTGTCTAATGATTTGAAACTCTAGTTCTTTATTTTTTTCGTAAAGACCCCACAACCTAAGCTACGGGGAGCCTGCACATGACCAAGATTCAATTCACACCCAAGAAGTGGAAACTCTTTTCCGTTTTCATGACTTTTATCGCATTAAGTTTTTTCCTGATTCAAACTCCAAATAGTTTTGCCGCCGATATTTGCAAAGAAGGACTTAAAGAATTGAACGGAAGTCAGGGAGTCATTCAAGCCAAAGGTGGCATTTGGGGATACCTTGAGAAGTCTTCCGGCCTTAAGGATAAGTCGCTATTAGGACTTCAAATTGACGGCAAACTGCAACGCCTGATTGTCGCCTTTGAAAGTCTTTGCGAAGAGGGCAAAACCCCTACCCCAAAGCTTCATGGCTTAATTTTAGGTCTGATTGGGGACGCAAGAATGGTTTTCAACAAAGATGCCGACCGGCAACCAAAAGCTAAGATTTTGGAAAAGTTGAACAACCTGAATAAAAATGTTGATGAATTACTAGCCCAACTACCTAGCTAAATATTTATGGCTGAAATAAAAGAAGGAAATAAAGCGCCGGACTTTACGGCTATCGACCAGGACGGTGAGAAAGTAAAACTCAGTTCTTTTAGAGGTAAAAAGAATGTCGTGCTTTATTTTTACCCCAAAGACATGACTCCCGGTTGCACCACGCAGGCCTGCGACTTCCGCGATCAACACAAAAAATTCAAAAATACGGTTATTCTTGGTGTGAGTATCGATTCAACGGAAAGGCACCAGAAGTTCATTGCCAAATACGACCTTCCCTTCACTCTCATTGCCGATACAGATAAAAAGGTAGTGGAAAGATACGGCATATGGCAGGAAAAAAAGCTCTACGGAAAAACCTTTATGGGAATTGTTCGAACCACCTTCATCATTGATAAGACAGGCACGATTCAAAAAATATTCCCCAAGGTCAAAGTGAAGACCCACATCGAAGACGTGCTTTCCGCATTGAAGGAAATCTAACCTCCTTACCTGTTGGTCATTAACTTCTCAATCTGTTTCACAGTTTTAGGGATTTTACTGGAAAGATTCATACACCCGGTTGCTGTTATCACAAGATTATCTTCGATACGAATACCTATCTTCTCATCATAGTTTTTTCCATTCAGGCGTAGACGAAACTCCCCATATAATCCGGGCTCATTACTGATCATCCAGCCTGGCTGCATAGGTTGCTGAAGGTAGTTGCGGAAAGGATCGCCATCGTGTTCCTGTTCGCCCATCAAGTGACCCACTCCATGCGGCCTACCATTGTATTGCAATTTAAACTTGCCCCCTAACGACTTGAAGTCGCGCTCAAGCCCATCATTGACCTTGCCCCAGCATACTGTATTCAACTCGTCCATCTTCACCCCGGCCCGCGCATTTTTCTCCACCGCAACTTGGGCTTTCAAAACAATTTCATAAAGTATCTTTTGCATGGGATTGAACCGCCCGGACACAGGAAAGGTTCTGGTAATATCAGCGTGCATGGTCATCCAGCGCACTCCAAAGTCAATCAACATCATTTCATTTTTTGAAAATTCGTCATCGTTCTTTGTGTAGTGAAGAACAGTTGCGTTAACTCCTGATGCCACGATGGATGGATAGCTAAGACCAAAAGGGGTGTTCATCAACATCTGGCCTTCGAGAAATCCTTGCACCTGGCATTCATTTTTAAAGTCTCTGAAATTTTTCAACATGACTTTATAGCCGCCGTTAGTAATATCCTGAGCCTTTCTGGCGTTAGCGATATCATATTTGTCCAGAGGCAAGCGCAGTTCAAAATGATTTTTCATGATATTTTTCAAAGCATCTTTAGGAGCCTTCCAGGAGCGCAACCATCCTTCAAGCTTCTTTTTGAAATCAAAATTATGATCGGTGGTGATGCTGACGGTTTTACCTTTTCGGATGCCTTCCAGCCAGAGCGTTCCTATCGTTTTTTTCTTCTGCTTCATAAAACGCTCTTTCAAAACATCCTTGAACTCATTAATATCACGGACATCCTGAATCCCTGTAACCGACCTGACTTCCTTCAAGCTTTGATCATCCCCAACACCAAACCGGACACCCTCCCAAAACTCCATAACCCTGTCTTTGCTATCCACGAATAAAATTTCATTCGATACTTTCGAACTTGGGTCCAACAGTAGGATGACGTTATTCTGATTAATCCCGGTCAAATGCATGAATGCAGGTTCCTGATAAGTAGGGCTATAAGCGTAAGACCAGGTTGTCTTCCCTCCCGGACCATAAGGAACACCGGTAATGGCCATAAGTTGGCCTTCTTTCGCCATTAGTTTTTTTCTTCTATCACGAAATCTCCGTTTGGAAAAAGCTCCCGCTCCTCCATCCCGGAATATTCCTGTATGAGTTTTTTTCAAGGTTTTCATAGAGTTAATTTTCAAATCCTGTTTTTTATTTGCGAAATTTAATAGTACTATAAACGTGATCGCGACCCAACCCCATTCAAGACTTATTAATAACGAGCTCTTTTTATATGTGCGGAAGATATACCCTAGGCAAACCTTTGAAGGCCATCGAGTCCCATTTCGGGCCACTCCATATCAATTTAGAATATCGCTCTAGTTACAATATTGCTCCCAGCCAGCTATCACCTGTGGTCATCAACAATTCTGAGCAAAGGGAATTGACTGCAATGAAATGGGGATTGGTGCCATCATGGGCAAGGGATGAAAAAATGAAACTCATCAACGCACGGTCAGAAACTGCGCATGAAAAACCCAGCTTCAAAAACTCATTGCGAAGACAGCGTTGCCTGATTCCTGCGGATGGTTTTATAGAATGGCGGGGAACTGAAAAACAACCTTGCTATATATACTTAAAAGATCAAGCTCTCTTCGGCTTTGCCGGTCTTTTCTCCACCTGGAAAAATCCTGAAGGCCTGAGCTTAAACACCTATTCCATTCTGACGACCGAAGCCAACGAAAAGCTGAGCCCGATCCATGCGCGAATGCCAGTTATCTTACCTGCCGAACAATACGAAACCTGGCTTGCACCCGACTCTAGTCTCGATGTTCTGCGAGGCCTCTTAACAGCCTACCCATCGGAAGAATTCGGTTTTCACACTGTATCGAAGGAAGTCAACTCACCAAAAAACAACCTTCCTGAAATTTTACAGAGTCTTTAATCCTTTTTTTTTAAAATACACAGCCATTCCTTATCTTTTCTTTGTTCGGCAGACAAGGATGTTTTATTGAGTTCCTGAACTTCAAAACTCATTGCAAAATTCATCTCAATATCTTCACGGGTAGTGTTGTAAGGCGGGCCACCCTCCTTATCCGTGTGATAAAACAACCCCACCAGCATTCCGCCCGGCTTTAATATCCTCGCAACATTCAGAACATAATCTTGTCTTTGTCTGGGAGAAATGGCGCAAAAAAATGTTTGCTCTAACACCAGGTCGTAAACACCATCGTGAGAATTATCCAGACCAAAAAAATCCTGATGCAAAACCCGGCCATTCAATCTTCTTTCTTCCAATACTCTTTCTAAATAAGTGACTGCTCCCTTGGAAAAGTCAATGGCTGTCACCTCGAAACCATTTTCTGCGAGAAAGATCACTTCATGCCCTCTTCCACACCCAGGAACCAAAGCTTTGCCGACAGGCAGTTTTTTCTCTTCCCATAAACTGACAAAAGGAGGAGCCACCTGCCCCAGATCCCAACCCAGATCATTGGATTCATAGTGGCCTTGCCAGTCTTCCCGGCTATATTCTTTCTCAGTCATGACAAGTTATAATACTCAACAAGGTTTTGAATAGCCGCCTTACCCATCGCTTCAACCGCTTCCTTGGCATTTCCTCCAATATGCGGAGTCACCATCAAATTAGACAGTTGAAGAAAGTCCGTATCGGTTGGAGGTTCCTGCCAAAACACATCCAGTCCTGCCCCTGCAATCTCCCCTGACACTAAAGCCTGATGCAGGTCCTCTTGATGGACCACCCGGCCCCTGCAGGTGTTGACCAAAAACGCTGAAGGTTTCATTTTTGCTAATACAAGTTTATTGATAAGGTTTTCGGTATCTTCGGTCAAGGGCACATGAAGAGTTACAATATCTGCTTCTGCAATGAGCTCATCAAACTCCAATTCAATTGCACCGAATTGGCGGCAAAATTCGCTACGGTCGGCAATATCCCGCACCCTGACTTTGCATTGAAACGGCTGTAGTAGACGAACCAACTCCTGCCCCACATTGCCGCAACCAATAATGCCAACAGTGTTTCCGCTTAGTTCCTGTCCCCCTTCGCGTTGCCAAAATCCTTTTTTTATGTTTTCCGACAACATGTTAGGGCAGAGTCCGATCATGAACCCCAATGTCAGTTCGGCCACAGACCTTTTATTGGTGCCAAAGGTCACGCGAAATTCGATGTTGGCACGGCTTAACGCCTCCTGATCCACGTTATCTAGCCCCACACCATATTTTGAGATCATTTTCAGTTTAGGCAGGGAACGAAGCAGTTCTGCACTGATAAGGTCACGCCCTATCATAGCGGCATCCGCGTCCTTCAAGAAATCGACCAGTTCGAGACCTGAAAGGTAGCTGTCCTTTTCGTTGAAAACAACATTAGGAAAGTGTTTCGAAAGTTCGGTTCTCAGGGAAGATGACTTACAAAAAGCCGGAGGAGTGACCACTACTCTTGGGGCATGCATGGGTCAACCCAATATCTGGGTCACAATCGAAGCACCGGCGGTATAGGTACCTATCATGGAACCCAGGCTGGAAAAAAAGAAAATCAGAAACAGTCGGGCAACGCGGTTTTTCCACCACATGGAATAGACAGCAATATCATCGCGCAGAGTTTCAAAATCACTCACTTTGGGTTTTCGCATATATGATTCGACCAAACCCACAACCATTCCCGCTCCAATAGTGGGATTCAAAGACGTCAAGGGGGCAGCAAAAAAACTAGCGATGATAGAAACAGGGTGTCCCAGGGCGATCAGGGTTCCCAATGCACAGAAACCTCCGTTGAATAGAATCCAAGTAATTACCAACTGCTCTCCCAACTCGGGAGACTGATAAAAACCAACTGCAAACATCGCCAGAATAAATACGCAGATACCCCAACCTACAAAGAGACCGACTCGGCTTGGAGGTGGTTTTTGATCCAACTTTTCCAGATGGGCTGAGTCTGGAGGAGACGCCATGGCTGGGAGCATGCCGATCAGATGTCCGGCACCGACCAGTGCCAGCATTCTTTTGGGAGGATTCGGCTCATGGGCAATCTGTGCCAGACGTCCAACCATATACTGATCTCTCTCATCAATCAGAACTCTCTTGATCTCCGGCAACTCCTCACCAAACTCACTCACCACCGAATGCAATAAATCTCCCTCTTTGAGGTCTTCAATCTGCTGCTCGCTAATCTCTTCTCCAACGAACACCCCGGCAATCATTCCTCCGACAATTTTAAGCTTTTGCCAAAACGAAACTTCGGTGACTAATCGATGCAGGGTGGTCGATATATTCCGGTCAATGACTTCCAACCTGATATTATTTCCATGAGCCAGTTCAACGGCTCGAATCATTTCCTGACCGGCCTCAACACCAATGCGTTCGGCCAAGCGTTTTTGATAAGCCGTCAAAGCAAGATTGATCAGCAGAAGCCCGGCCTTTTTTTTACGAAAAACCTGATAGATGTCAAGATTCTTCCACCATGTCTGGTTGGTGAGATTTTCCAAGCGTGGGGGACAAAGTTCCACCGCAACACAGTCGTAGTCACCGTTTTGGATATGGTCTTCGACCATATCAACACTTAACTGCGAAACATGGGCCGTTCCCATTAACGTTACTTCCGTCTCACCAATTTGAACAATTTTAATGACATCTTCTTGCTTTTCCACAATACCCTTTCTTCAATAGCAGAAAACTTACAAAGCCCTGCACACATACGAGCAACAAAAAATTAATTGAGTTAAACTAGAGGACTGTATCCGTCGACGGGATTACCCTTTGAATCATGAGACCTCTAATTTAACATAAACCCCACAACTTTAGTATTGAATCAATCTTTTCCATGCAACCTTTTAAGCTTCAATCCAACTACAAGCCTGCAGGAGACCAACCCCAAGCCATAGAAAAACTGGTGCAAGGCCTGGGTTCCAACCCAAGCTCACAGACCCTTCTGGGAGTTACAGGATCCGGGAAGACTTATACCATCGCCAATGTCATTGAACGGGTACAAAAACCTACCCTGGTGCTGGCTCATAATAAAACCCTCGCGGCTCAGCTTTACAATGAATTTAAAACTTTTTTCCCAGATAACGCGGTAGGATATTTTGTCAGCTATTACGATTATTATCAGCCCGAGGCCTACCTGGCTCAAACCGATACCTATATTGAAAAAGACGCCTCCATCAATGACGAGATTGATAAAATGCGGCATTCGGCCACCCACGCCTTGTTTGAACGGAAGGATGTAATCATCGTCGCCAGTGTTTCCTGCATTTATGGTTTGGGCTCGCCAGAAGCCTACCACGGCATGCTTTTATTTTTGGAAAAGGGCAGCACCCTTGAGAGAGATCAGGCTCTACAGAAACTTGTGGAAATCCAATACAAGCGAAACGATGTGGATTTTCAACGCGGAACTTTCCGGGTGCGAGGAGACGTTCTGGAAATCCTCCCTGTTTACGAAAGAAATGAAGCCCTTCGGGTAGAGTTTTTTGGTGATGAAATAGAGCGGATTTCTGCGTTTGATCCACTCACTCGTCAAACGATCCGGGAACTGGACCGCATCGCTATTTATCCAGCCAGCCATTACACGACCCCAAAAGAGCTCCTGGATAAGGCCATGGAAAATATCAGGAAAGAACTGATTGAACGGGTGGCCTATTTTGAGAGTCAGAACCTTCTCATCGAAGCACAGAGAATTGACCAGAGAACTATGTTTGACCTGGAGATGATTAAAGAAGTCGGCTATTGCCAGGGCATCGAAAATTACTCACGCCATCTTATGGACAGACCTGCGGGCGAGTCGCCACCTACTTTGCTTGATTACTTTCCAAATGATTCACTTTTCATTATTGATGAAAGCCATGTCACTTTGCCCCAATTGCAAGGCATGTACAAAGGCGATCGTTCCCGTAAAGAAACTCTGATCCGATATGGCTTCCGCCTGCCCTCAGCCTTTGACAACCGACCTTTAAAGTTTGAGGAGTTTGACCAGCATATCCGCAATATTATTTATGTCTCCGCCACCCCTGGCCCCTATGAATTGGAAAAATCTGACGATAAACCGGTAGAGCTGATCGCGAGACCAACAGGTTTGGTCGACCCTGAAGTTGAGATTAAACCCGTGTCCACTCAAGTAGACGATTTATACAACCAAATCCGTTCTCGGGCAGAAAATAATGAACGCTGTTTGATCACAACGCTGACTAAAAGGTTTTC
>JAJDBH010000142.1 GCA_029261455.1 Nitrospinaceae bacterium | reverse complement strand
CCACATTTTATTATCGTAGGCCAATAAAGTACCGGAACTACGCCCTGGCCAGGCTGCAGGTGAGATCGTTTCTGTCCACGAGCTACCGTCATGAAGGGGAACTTCACTCAGCGAAATCAACCCTTCTGAGAATCCCTGAGTGTTTGACAGCTTCAACTTATGATTCCCGGCGAATAACGGGAAAGGCAGGTCCACAATCACCTGTTGTAAAGCAGGACTGGTATTGGGAATGGTTCCCTTCGAAAGCACCGTTCGCGCCTGCCCGCCAAGCGTGACGGTGGGATCGACTCCCCCGATAAACAAGGCCGTACCATTCAAGTCCAATACAGATTGAGAGTCACCCGCGAAAGTGATCTCTACCCCATCGGCATTGTCTTCAACATTAATCGGTGGTGCGGAAATGGTGATCTGACTTCCGTCAGAGTTTACTGTCACTCCTGTTCCACCAACAATCTGACTTTCCAGAAAATCAGAAGTGTCACCAGAAGAAACTTTAACCTTGTCATCATCAAGTCCACTGAAATTGGTGATGGTCTCTGCTCCCAATGTGATTTGAGTGGTGGCTTCCAGGTTGGTGAAATGCCCTTCCTTGGGGTTAGTAAGCCCAATCGGTACTCCATCCAAAACTATGGTCTGCGCCCCCACTGCTGTAGAAAACAACAAAGATATAAATGCTGTTAATAATGCCAATGGCTTTTTCATGCTTAAACCCTCCTCAAATCATAGTAAATAATATTTGACTGACGATTTAATTACATGGCAATAAAGCTAAAGCAAGCAACATATTTTTCAGGATGGATCAGAAAAAAATATCAGGCGGTTTATCAAGAAATTTTGGAGTGAATTTTTTTCTACAATAATGATTTACCTGTAAGAACAACACCTGGCCCTTGTGGTATTCTTCCTCAATGGACTTTGATATTGAAAAAATGAACAAGCTTCCGGTCGGGGAGCGGTTTTTTGATGTGAATGAGATCTGGTATTTCATGAACCGCTGGGTCGTTCGCCTGCTGTATCCCACATCGGTCACGCCAAACCAGATCACTTTTCTTTCCCTGGTTATTGGTTTGGCCTCAGCCTGGTTTTATGTTTCCGGAATTCCTGATTCACTGATCTGGGGCGCGATATTTCTCTACGGAAAAGTGTTTCTCGACAATGTCGATGGCAACCTTGCCCGAGTGCGGGGCACGACATCACGGTTCGGCAGGTTTCTCGACTCGCTGGCTGATTTCCTCGTCACCGTTCTGGTTTATATTGCCGTTACCGTGTATCTGATTCGGACAACAGGAATGCAGGAGTACTGGGTTCTGGGACTGCTTGGACTTCTGTTTTGCTTTCTACAAAGTACCTTTTTTGTTTTTTATCTTGTCAATTACACATCCCGGGCAGGTTCCTACGAAAAAAACCGAGTGGACGAAAGCGTGACGGAAGAAGACAAACGCAAAGTGGAAGAAGGCCAGACAAACCCCTGGGACCTGAGATTGCAAACGCTGTTTGTCTGGGCATATGTTTGGCAGGATAAAGCTGTGGAACAGCTGGATGCTATGTGCCGAAGACTTGCACGAGTCCCCGACACCGAAGAGGCTTTGCAGAGCTGGTACTCTGATAAAAAATTTCTGGCCTGGGTCAGTCCCTTATGTTTATGCACCAACAACGTGATGCTGGTATTTTTTTCTCTACTGGGTCAACTGGAATTATTCATGATCCTGCTAATCACTTTCATGAACGTATATGTCTTAGGTCTACTATCCTGGAAAATCCTTAGCAGGATAGGCAGATAGCAAAGGCTTGTAGAGCCTAGAAAAACTTTTTCAACCAGGATAAGTCATTGCAGTAGGCACCACGCCTAGTGGGTTAGCAGAGGCCGCAGATGTGGCAGATAGCGGTATCGCAGACAGGAGTGTGCGCGGCTTTCAATCCGCGTTGATAATCTTCCCAAAGGAAATTCTCGCGGTAACCATGGTCAACAATATCCCAGGGAAGGTAATCATTCTTTTCATATTGCCGGTAAACATACTCATCAACGGGATGCTCTTTCAATGCGCTCTTGGCATCATGACCGTTATTCAAATAAGTTTTGAAAAAAGCCTGCGTATTTCGATCTCCCCGCGACAAATAAGTTTGCAGGTAAGCTTCATTGGGAGAACCAAAACTCATTTTAAGATACGGTATTTTCCCCAGAGCCTTGCGCACGCGGGCAAACTTTTTCTTTAAGCTCTTCACCGATTCCATCGGGTGCCATTGAAATGGTGTTCCGGGTTTGGGCACTAACGGGCTCAAGCCAATCGTCAACTGGCCAATACGTCCAAGCTTCCGGCACTCCTCGACATAACCTTCCTGCACCCTCTCAACAAGCCGAATGAACTGATCAATATCATCTTCCGTTTCCAGAGGCAGTCCGATAATGGAATAAATCTTTAAATGAAGAATACCTTTGCGGGTGAGAAACCGGCACTTCTCAACAATGAAGTCATCGGTTGCGGCCTTATTAATGACATCGCGCATTTTTTCAGAAGGGGCATCCACAGCCACCGTCAGGGTTTTCTGGCCGCTTTGCAGAATCAGATCGACCAACTCATCGGTGAGAGTTTCCATCCGCAAAGAAGAGAACGAAAGTTTCTTGCCCTGTTCGGTAATTTTCCGTGCTAAAGCAGGCAAGTCAGGGTGATCGGTCACCGAAGGCCCAACTAGGCCGATCGTCTGCGCCGATTTCCCAAGGCCGGTGAGCAGGGTATCCATAGAATCATATGTTTTTTCGAGGTTGGGTAAACGAGGAGGTCGTTATATAAAGCCCGCCGTGCAGAACCGGCAGGCCCAAATGCATCCTCTTGTAACCTCCATCAACGCCATATCTTTAAAAGTTGAATCTTCATCATGCAAAACCGAGTGTGTGCAAAGAGATTCTTCCTCCACCACCCAATGCCGCACCACACGTGCAGGGGCACCCTCTAACGGCGAAATGCCGACTTGCAGGTTTTTCTCGATTTGAGGACGGTAATGTTGTGGCAAATAAATTCCGGGAATTGAAAAAGCGCGTTCAAAAAACTGATCCCGGTCTTCATTTTCGCGTAACAGACCAAAAAATCTTTCGGCCATGCCTTCGCCTTCACCGACAAACAGAACATCCATGCACTCTGCCAATGGTTCGGGATTGATAAATACCGCCGACCCCCCTGCAGCTATCATCGGAAAAGATGCGTCTCGCTCTTCCCTGTCCAGCGGGATACCAAAGTATTTCAGGGCGAGCACCGTGTTCAGGTAGTCCGGCTCAAATGAAATCGAAAACGCGATAACATCGAACTCAAGCGGGTGCATCTGCATATCCATCGAGCGCAACTCTTCACGTTCCAGAGATTGCGTTTCCGGCTTCCACTCAAGCGGCATGGCAAAGCGGTCACACGCCACACCCTCAATTTTGTTCAATAGAGAATAAACCTGCTGGAAACCCAGATTGGCCATCGCCACATCATGCGTATTGGGGTAAACCAGAAGCACTCGCAAATCATTGCGAGAAAGAGTCGGTTCGAGGACCGATTCGGCTGAATAAGAAACCTGCATAAAAACCCGAAAAAATTATTACTTTTAGTTATTAATTAAGAGTTATCATCATACTCTAATTAATGGCACTGAGAAAGGAATCCCCAATAAATGCAGGCCCCGGAAACCAGAATGCAGGATTACCTGCAAAAAATAGCAGCCGGTCCCCGTTTGAGTAAAGACTTAACCGAAGCAGAAGCCGAAGATGCCCTGAACCTGATTCTCGATAATAAGGTTTCAAAAGTCCGCGCCGGAGTCTTTCTCATTGCCGCACGCATGAAACTGGAAACCATACCCGAAAACATCGGCTACTGGCGATCCCTGCAAAACCACGTTGCTCCGGTAACGATCGATCTGGATCAGCTCCTGCAAATTGCCGATCCCTTTGATGGATTCCAGCGCATCCCCTATTTCGGGTTTTACACAATTCCAGTAATTGCCCAACTTGGCCTCCCGGTTTACGGCCATTCGGCACTGCCGTTACCACCAAAATTTGGCATCACCTTCGAAGACATTTTGCAGAACCATTACAAAGTAGCAGAGGGAAAACAACGCCTGGCGTTGCTGGAAAAATATCAGTTCGGTTATCTCAGCACCGCCGACACCCTGCCACAATTAGAAGCGTTAAGGTTTTTACGGACTGAAATCGTTAAACGCCCAATGCTCGCCACTGTGGAAAAAATTCTAATGCCAGTCAAAGCCCGAAAAAATATTCTCGCCACCACCTATTTCCATCGCGGCTACGAAACAGCACTCACCGAAATCGGAAAGCTCAGCCAGTTCGATAAAGTTATCGTCGGGAATGGGATGGAAGGAACCACCCTGTTTGGCATTCATAAAGAAGCCAAAGTGTTTATTCAGGAAAGCTCTAATGATGCGGAACAAAACAAGCTGTCCCTCAAAACCTTGTATAGCGAAGAAACGGCACAACGCATCGCAGAGGCCCATGAGGAATTAAAGCCAATAGAATCCACCCTTGAAACAATCGCGAAACTTGGAGAAGATGCATTAAAAAAAGGAATGGGACCGGCAAGTCTACAAATCGCCAGTCAGGCAGGAACATTGACTCACCTTTGCGGAATGTTCGACACCCC
>JAJDBH010000141.1 GCA_029261455.1 Nitrospinaceae bacterium | reverse complement strand
GTGACCGGTTAAAACTCATCCGTTATGGTCGGGAGTTGTTCCACCCTGTGACCAAGAAAAAAGTAGGCCGCAAAGAAACCGATCTCGGAGAGGTGGAAGTGCTGGAAGTGCGAAAAGATTTTTCCAGAGCCAGGGCCCTCGACCCAACAGTACTCCCGAAAGAAGGCGACGGAGTGAGAAGTCCTTTCCAAAAACTTTCATTTCTCGTTGCACCACCACAAATCAAAACTAAAAAGAAAGTCAATGCAGATCGTCTGCGTTTTAACCTGGAGTCTCGCTTAAAAAAACACCCGCGGTTTGAAGTCTCTTCACTTGATTTGGGATTATGGATGATCGAGAAAAAACTCAACATCAAGTCCGCCTTAAAACCGCGGAACCTGGAGAAGCTACATGACAAGGCAAAAGCCGACTTCATCCTGGTTCCCAGCATCCGTGCTGTGAAAGGGAAGATGGCGCTGAACTACAAACTGGTTTCAGCGGTTGACGGCTCCCTGAAAAAACAAGCCGACATCATGTCTGAAAACCTGCCAACCCCGGATGCCCCAAGAGAACGGAGCCGTGGAACACAAACCAGCTTTAAGGACAAAAAAGAGGTATTAAAGTTTGTTGGCAAACAAGACTTTTCTTATGAGATTGTTGACATGGATGTCGGCGACCTGAACGGAGATGGTAAAAACGAAATTGTGCTCATTGACCGCTATCGGATCATGGTCTTTGAAAACAAAAAAGGCTATTTAACTAGAATCGCCCAGGTTAAAACCAGCAAAGTCACCAACCATTTCCTCACTGTAGATATAGCAGACATCAACAACAATGGTCGGGATGAAATTTTCATTACCAATAAGGTTGGTAGCAAGCTGAAATCCTTCGCTCTGGAGGCCAAGCCTAGGAAGAAAGGTTTCCATTATGTATGGAAAGATGAAAACCTGCATTTTCGCATCATCAGGCCGATGGGGAAAAAACCTATCTTAATTTCGCAAAGCCCGGGGTTTCAAGACCCGTTTCGTGGGCCTATTAAAGAAGTACTCTTTAAGAAAGGAAAATACCAGCAAGGCAAAAAATTGAACACCCCCGATATATATGGTAAACATTTTATCCTCTATGGACTGACTCAGCAGGACCTGAACGGTGACGGCGATGCAGAGACCGTAATACTTGACAATAGTTATCACTTGAGAGTATATTCCTCGAAAGGTCGACTTATAGTAAAATCAAGTGATTACTATGGTCATGACCCGCGCCTGATTGAGATCGGCGTGCAAGAAGATGCCGGAGGAGTGCGTCAGGGCAAATCGGTACGCTTTAAAGGACGGTTGGAGTTTGCCAAAATCGGCAAAAATCGATACCTTGTGTTACCGATAAACCAAACCCTTGGAGGGGGCCTTTTAAGTAAGCTGGTTATAGTGGAAAACTCAGGCTTGGCCTTGCTGAAACTGACCGGAGAGGGCTTTGATAAGGCCTTTGAGTCCAGTAAACAAAAGGGTTTTATGGCAGCTTCTCGAGTAATCCCCCATAAAGATGGGAAAGGAGCTCGGGTTTATACCCTTCGTATAGAAAAAGACATTGTAACGAACAATACACACAGCACCTTTTCTACCTACGACTGGCCCACCGAGTAAGAGATGGCCAGTTAAGAGTATTTTTGAGGTGAAAAATTAGCAAAATGCTAAATAACCATTGTTTTTTATTTGGTTTTGTAGTATTTTACCTATGAATTTATGTGTTTTATATCTTGATAATGCGCAAAGTTTATTAATAAAGTTTGCTGGACATATAAAACAGTTTAACAAAGTAGTTAGTCATTAAACAAAACTTGGAGGAGACAAGCATGAAAAAGAATTTTTTAACCGCCGCCGCTGTTATGGTCACCGCTTTTTTCGTAGCGACCACAGTAGCTCAGGCCGCAGATGTAAACTTTGGTGGTGAGATCCTATCTCGTTACGAAGTTATTGAGCGAAACGACTTTAACGATTCAACTGAAGCAGATAGTTATTTTCAGTCTCGCGTTAGACTCGATGCCAATATCAAAGTTAACGACAGCACTTCAGCATTCATTCAACTGCAAAGCAACCGCACTTGGGGTGACAGGTTCGAATCAGCAGGAACTGCAACAGATGCGGCTGGAAACGCCAGCGCAGGTTCTTTCGCGGCTAACGACTTGGATGCAAGCGTTGGTGTGCATGAGGCGTATTTCACTTTGCAAAACTTCGCGACTCTTCCTGTAGACTTGAAGGTTGGTCGACAAGAAGTGATTCTCGATGGGCATCGCCTGTTCGGTGACACCCTATGGACCATGGGTGAAAACTCTCATGATGCGATTCGTTTAGATCACAAACATGACAACATGTCTGTAGCGTATGCCTACATCTCGGGATCTGAAGAATCAATTGCCAATGACGCTAACGATAATGATGATACTAACGTTCATTTGGCATACCTCAACTATTCTGGGATTCTTGGCGGTAAACTCTCAGTAACATATGCTTACTTGGACGATGGTTGTGGTAGCGTAGTTAGCTCTACTTGTACTAATCTGCAAGATGACATCCACACCATTGGTTTTCGTCAAGCGGGTCAGCTTTACGGCATTGACTACCGTGGCGAGTATTACTACCAGTTTGGTGATGCAACAGCAACAGCAGCTGGAAACATTGGTGCTGGAACCTTAGGGGCTGCAGTAGACCGTGATGCTTACATGTTTGGTGTTCGAATTGGTAAAACTTTCAATAATGTCAACATGAAGCCCGGCCTGACTCTTTGGTACGATTATCTTTCTGGAACATCTGATGCAGATGCCAGAAATAATGATTACAAAAGTTTTAACACCTTGTTTGACACTGGCCATAAATTCTATGGTTTGCAGGATGTCTTCCTCGGTGTTGGTACTAATAGCAATACCACAGGAACAGATGGTTTAGGTCTGCAAGATGTAGCCGTCAAAGCTAAAATCTCCCCTATGCCGGGTTGGACAGTGAAAGCTGACTACCACTTGTTCTTTACGGCTGAGGGTGTTGCTGGAAGTACCCAACAAAGTGGTCTTATTGGAAACAATAGCAGTGACCTCGGTTCAGAAATTGATCTAACGGTTGTTAACGCATACAATGCTAACACCACGGTTATGGTTGGTTTTTCAAACTTTAATACATCACAAACATTGAGAAACATCAGAACCAATGTTGGTGGAGACAATGCGAACTGGTTTTATGCTCAGTTCCATGTAAAGTTCTAAGTTTGCTTTACCCGACCCCCGGCCTTTTGGCCGGGGGTTTTTTTTTATCTAAATATCCCCACTTTTTACGCTATAAAATCAGGAGTCTTGCCTCACCTTTCTTTCAACAAATGCAAAAGCCCTCACAGCATCATGATGAGGTATAATGGAAAAAAACCATTACCTGTCGTCTGCACTGGGTGTGATCAATCTCAATATTTTGGATGATGTCTCATGAAACTTAAGTCTCTGTTTGTTTTATTTATACTGCTTCTTCTCATGCCACAAACCCTGTTAGCTCAAGAAAAAGTTGCCCCTTTCACCCTTAACGGAAAATTGGTTCCGCAGGTGGTAGCCAGAGTTAACGGCGTTGCCTTAGACTCCAAGTTTCTGCAACGAGAATTCTTCGCTTTTCGTTTCCAATCCAAACAAATGGGCAAGGAAATAAAGCCGGAGGAGGAACACAGCATCGCTCGCGAATTACTAAAGTCCGTAGTAGCTCGTGAACTGATTGTGCAAAAAGCAAAATCCCTCGACATCACCATTACAGATAACAAAGTAGACCTTCAGCTTAAAAATATTGAAGATCAATTTCCCAGCCACAAGTCATTCATAACCGCTTTGGCATTTCAACATTTGAACATCGCCTCTTTAAAAGAAAAAATACACAGAACTTTGCTTGAAGACGAATTGATGCGGCGGGAAATTGCCCCTAAGGTCAAAGTGAGCGATGAAGCAATCCAAAAATATTATGATGATAATAAAGCACGCTTCACCAAACCGGTCATGTACAGGGTGAGCCATATTCATACAACGACCATCAGCCCTGCAGGAAAACCTGAGGATAAGGCCAACCAGGATAAAGCTGAGCACCTCACAAAAATGATCAATGCAGAGGCAAAGGAAAAGATAAACTCGATCCTGAAAAAAGTGCAGGCTGGTGAAGATTTCGCCAATTTGGCTAGGCATTTTTCAGAAGATGAAGCCTCTAAAGAAACTGGGGGGGTTCTGGGTGAACTCCACCCGGGTAGCACCCTGCCTGAAATTTCTGAAGCAATGACCAAGCTTAAAGAAGGGAAAACAAGCGGAGTCATTAAGAGCAAGTTCGGCTATCATATTCTCAAACTGGATGAAATCATTCCCAGTAAGCTGATCCCATTCTCTGAAACTAAAACAGATATCATGAACGTTCTTCTGAAAATGGAAACACAAAAACTCTTCACAGCCTATGTCGAAGACCTGGGCAACCAAGCTAAAATCGAGGTCCTCCTTTAAGCTTGTCAGAATGAGCTAATACGGAGAGCTTGATGGCTGAAGTTATTTACAACCTCTCATTCAATATAAAGGCTGACCTGCATGATTGAATTAGCAGGAAGACGGGTTTCAACCCTATTAAATCCCGCTCATTCTAGCCTTCTCCCTCTAGGGGAGAAGGGACATTTTGCTTCCTCTCCCTTGAGGGGAGAGGATTGAGGTAAGGGTGGTTTAATAATGTTTACATCCCTATCGCCGTAATACTCATGCACTATGCAGACTAGCTCTTAATCTCAACGGTATAACATGACCATTCTGATTACAGGCGCCACTGGGTTTCTCGGTTCTGCTCTCGCTCGAGAGTTACTGAAAGATGGCCGCCCGCTCAAACTCCTTATTCGCAAAAAAACAGATACCCGCAATATTGATGACCTCGATTGCGAAAAAGTATATGGGGATTTGCGCGACCAAGAGTCATTAAACTCAGCTCTGATCGGATGCAAAACCCTCTACCACACGGCGGCGTACTACAGTCTATGGAGTCGCGACAAAAAAATGATCTACGATATCAATGTTCAGGGAACTCGCAATATTCTCGAATCCGCCATGAAAGCCAACGTAGAAAAAGTCGTTTACACCAGCACCGTTGGTTGCATTGGTTTATCGGAGGATGGCAAACCCGCCAATGAAGACTATCCCATGAACCCCGCGACCCTTTGCAACGACTATAAATTATCAAAATATCAAGCAGAGCAGGTTGCACATGAGTTATTTGGCAGAGGGCTTCCGGTAGTCATCGTTAACCCAAGCACCCCGGTTGGACCCAGGGATATCAAACCCACACCCACAGGGAAAATTATTCTGGATTTTATGAACCGCAAGATGCCAGCCTATATCGATACCGGACTCAACCTGATCGATGTTGCCGATTGTGCCCGTGGGCACATTCTGGCAGAAAAAAAAGGTCAACTGGGGGAACGGTATATTCTAGGAAACAAAAACATGTCCCTGAAAGAAATTCTTATGGCTCTGGAGGCTTTGACAGGACTCAAGGCACCACGAATAAAAATGCCCTACTGGGTAGCCTACTCTGCCGGACTAGCCTGCGAATGGATGTCTGATGCTATCACTCACCAGCCACCGGCAGTTCCTCTAGCGGGAGTGAAGATGGCAAAATATTTTATGTACTTCGATGCATCCAAGGCAGTTCGAGAACTGGGCCTGCCACAAAACCCGGTTGAAGATGCTCTCCGGCAAGCGGTGCATTGGTTTAAAGAAAACCCTGTTTAAGTTTATGGAAATAATTTCTCTTTTGTGGGGCACTGTTCTCCTTAGGCCCTACGTCTTCATTTTTCTCGCTTTTTATCTAGCCATTGCTATCCTCAATATGGGCGTAGTGCGGTCTCTTTGTTTTACAGGTCTGGCCTATCTCGTGGCTTTTCTCTGCGAATACTCATCAACCCGAAACGGGTTTCCCTTTGGGTTTTACACCTATATTGACACCACCCGCGACCAGGAATTGTGGATCAGCAATGTGCCATTCATGGATTCGCTTTCTTTCTCGTTTCTGATCTATGTCAGTTACACCTTGAGCCTTTTGTTGTGGGCTCCACTTTTAAAAAAAGGATTGGATATCCGCCTCGGCGACATCCAACCCCTCAAACATTCAGTTCGAGTCATTGTCTCGGCCTCCATCCTGTGCATGTTGTTGGATGTAATTATTGATCCTGCCGCATTTTTGGGGGATCGCTGGTTTCTCGGAAAAATATATTTTTATCGAGAAGAAGGAGAATATTTTCACATTCCACTGACTAATTTCGCGGGCTGGTTATTTGTAGCGGGGGTGGCACTGTCTATTTTTGCCCTTCTGGACCGCTGGCTGGATACGAAAATTCCTTTCCAACCGCGCTACCAGTTACCGGCTCAGGCTTTGCTAGGTCCCGGAATATACTTTGGCGTACTGATCTTTAATCTCGCAGTTACGTTTTATATTGGGGAAGTGTTATTGGGTATTCTAGGTACATTGATCAGCCTGGGAATCTATTGCTTGGCCCTGTTCAGAGTCAAACAGGCCCACCACTAGCCATGAGGGAAACTAGCAATAGCCGATTACTCCAAAATCACGTTTGCCCACACAATAAAGCCATTGCTAATCGGGTCCAGCGTCACCCTGGCGGCTAGTGGTCTACATGGTTTTTGATCCCATATAAATTCCATAAGCAATGGCGGCACCCACCAGAACCATCAAAAGGTTATCGATAGCTATCGCCCCCCAGTCTGGCGACCTTGCCCAGTTCATCCAAGGGACGATAACAATGAAGAGAGAGAAAAAACCAGCAAGCAGAATACCGGCAAGGATGAATATCAGTTTTTTCTCGTCCATAACAGGAAGCCTGTTTATTTATGCATTTTGGTGTTCATATAAAATCCATAGACGAAAAGACCCACAGCTACCATTACGATTCCGCTATCCAGAAGCGCATCCCTCCAGTTTGGCAGGGCATAATTCATAAACCAGGGTATGGCAATGAAGAGTACCGAGACAAAACCGATCCCCAATAGACCAAAAATAAAAATAATAAGTACTTTATCGTTCATATAGAAAACCCCATCAATCCCCCTTGTGAGGGAAAGTTCAGCTATTAAAGTAAATCGATATTCTCTGAGCATAGAGCTGTTAGCCGTTATCCCTACGCCTAGTGGATTGTACCAATTCTACCCAAGGTATGAAAATATTTGCTTCCACAAGTTTTTGTTTTAAAATCAGAAGAACCTTTCTCCTTATTTTTTATGGGTACTATGAGCCAAAAAGACAAGAGCGTTAATCATCCCCGCATTAAAGATTTGATCCTGGAGCTTTCTCAGTTGATGGGTCCCAATGCTAATACGGCAATGTTTGAGGAAATTTTTACCGACATCGCATTCATAGGAACCGAGCATAATGATGTTGGCGATCATAAACTGATCCACAAAGCTTTGTCGGAGTTACGCAAGGCTCTGAAAATGTTTTTACCATACCGCGATAAACGCAAGGTCGCTATTTTTGGTTCCAGCAGAGTCAGTGATTCTCACCCCAATTACAAGCTAGCCTTGGAACTTGCTCAGGGGTTGACCCGTCAGAACTATCAGGTCATAACCGGGGCTGGAGGGGGAATTATGGCGGCCGCAAACCAAGGTGCTGGACGGGAAAATAGCTTTGGGCTGAATATCAAACTACCTATGGAGCAATCAGCTAATTCGTTTATTGCAAACGACCCCCACCTTATCGAATTCAAATATTTTTTTACTCGAAAACTGGTATTCATCAAGGAGTCTTCGGCTACAGTCCTGCTTCCGGGAGGGTTTGGCACTCTGGATGAGGGGTTCGAAAACCTCACCCTGTTTCAAACTGGGAAGTGCATGCCCCGCCCCATTATCCTTCTGGATCATCCAGGCGATAACTACTGGGACCGTTGGATGGACTTCATAAGTTCAATGATGGTTGAACAGGGATTCGTCAACAAAAATGATTTAAGCCTTGTGTATCGAGCCCACTCAGCCCAGCAGGCCATTGACCAGATTCTCAACTATTACAAAGTCTTCCACTCCCTGCGCTATATAGGGGACCTGACCGTGCTGAGGCTCACCAAAACTCTTCCTTCTGACCTGATAAAGGAATTAAATGCTGAATTTCAGGATATTATTGTGAAAGGCACTCTGCGTTCCACCCCACCCCATAAGCAGGAATTAAAGAATAAAGAATATCTCGAATTGCCTCGCTTATCCCTCTATTTTGATAAAGCTGGATTTGGCAGACTTAATCAATTAATAGCAGCCATCAACCAAGCTTAGCCACTCACAATTTACACTTATTCATACAGCTTTCTGAATAATTGTCATAAATCACACCTCCACTAAAAAACTTCACTCAACCCAAATATTTCAATCCCTAATAAATTGTTTGTTTTCACAGACTTAAAAAATAGGCCCCTTATCAATCATTTTTGGTCTGAATATTGCTTGTATTAGGTTGATGGGTAAAGTTATAAAAATATGGGGTGAGATCAATGAATTTAAGAAAAAATATAAAAAAAGGTGAAATCATTTTCCATGAGGGCAACCCAAGCGATTGCGCTTATATCATTGGCGCGGGTTCCATAGAAATCCTTGAAAGCACCCCTGGAGGACAGAAAGTCCTAGGGATTCTAGAGGATAACGAGATTTTTGGAGAGATGGGTCTTATTGATGGCATGCCGCGCTCAGCCACAGCAAGAGCTCTGAAAGATTCGGTGGTTTACACCTTAACGTCTGAAACTTTTGACAACCTGGTCCTTAAAAACCCGGAATCCTTGCTACCCATTATGAAGATTCTTACCAGCAGATTGAGGGAAACAATGAGTTGTTTGAAGCAGGGTTACAAGCTTCCTGGCGCAGACAGACGTTTGCCCATTTAAAGACATTGAGGCAGAGCCAAATTATTTTATTTAACAGAAAAACCGGTGAGTTTTAATGAAAAAGGTTAATTACAAAAAATTTGATCTAATCTTCACCGAAGGTATGCAGGGTGATTGTGCCTACATGATTGACAAAGGAAGAATCGCGATTGTATCAGGAAAGGATATTAATGATAAACATAAAGCCCTGGCTATATTGCATAAGAATGCCATTTTTGGAGAAATGGCCTTGATCGATGAGGAAGTTCGTTCCGCCACAGCATTTGCCCTTGAAAACTGCACGCTAACCGTCATTACCCCGAAGACGCTTCACTATTTAATTGAAAATGAACCTTTATCATTAAGTCCTCTTTTGGAAGTTTTGTCACAACGATTGCGCCAAACCACAAGAATATTAAAGGATGAAATGAAAACCCGCCGTCGTAGGGAGTTGGCAATGCCCGCGGGGAAAGGCTAGACCACTATGGATAATGACCTTACAACCTTTTATAAAGGTGAAATCATCTTTCTTGAAGGCCAGACCAGTCGCTGTGCTTACATTATTGACTCCGGCCTTGTAGGGGTCTATCGAGAAGATTCCTCAGGCAACCGGTCTCTAGTTCGCAAACTGAGCAAAAATGACATGTTTGGAGAAATGGGTTTGATCGATAAATATCCTCGCTCGGCAACGACCATTGCCCTGCAAGACACCCGTTGCATGATCATTGAGAGGTCCCGGTTTAATTATCTAACAAAGTTTAACCCACACTTCATGACCACCTTGATTAAGTCATTAACAGAAAAGCTAAGAACCACCATAATCAATCTAAATAAAATATCCCCTGCAAACAAAAACACCCTATCAGACAAAACTACCCTATCTGGATTTTTTCATAAAAAAGGAGACTAGGAAGATGAAAGTCATACATTTTAAATCGGGAGAAATGGTATTCGAAGAAAATAGCACGAGTGATAGCGCCTATCTAGTTGAAGAAGGAAAATTTGAAGTTTCCAAGGTATGTAATGGACGAAAACAGGTCCTCGGCATCCTCAAAGCAAAAGATATTTTTGGGGAAATGGGATTGATAGACGGCCAGCCTCGGTCTGCAACGGTTACAGCTCTTGAAGAAAGCGAAGTATCTGTTATAACCCAAGAGTGTTTCCACACCATGGAAAGAACCAATCCTGAGGCTCTGGTACCTTTATTAAGAGTGCTGTCGGCACGAATCCGTGATTCCTACAAGCTGTCAAACATGAAGAGCGCTTCTTTCTAAATCTCCGCACAACACTAAGCCCTCAACCAGCCCTTAACCTGTGTGTTTACAATAGGTTATATTTCATATAAAATGATGGCGGATTAAAGGTCAAGTTTATTCCGTTAAAAACCGTTTTATAAGTGTACACCTCAGTAATTAAACGGTTCGGCCCTGATTCGTGAGCTAATTTTGTACAATAGCTTCAAAAGATCCCGAAGACATCTGGCTGACTCAAAGATGATTTTTCATTGTGTGTCTACGATCTCCGGTGAATGAAAACTCTCAGCTACCAAACATTCAAACCTCAGACACAGCCACAAAATGAGGCGGCGGTTATCCAGATGGATGATGTAGCAGAAACCTTTTCGTCCCAGGAGCACTTGACCAAACCGCCTAAAACTCTAATCATCATTCCCGCCTATAATGAGGAGAAAAATATAGGCGCGGTTCTTAAAGGCATCCAAAAAATATTGCCTGGATTTCCAATATTGGTGATCAATGACGGGTCTTCTGACAACACAGAAGAAGTAGTCTTGGAACACAATGCAGATGTCATTTCCCTGCCCTACAACTCAGGCTATGGCATTGCACTGCAAACAGGGTTTTTATATGCAGTAAAGAATAATTTTTCCATCGTGGTACAAATGGATTCCGATGGTCAGCATGACCCCGAAAACATTAAAGACCTGATAGAAGAAGTTCAGAAGGACGATTGTGATGTGGTGATCGGTTCACGGTTTTTGAGCAAAAACTCCTATAAATCTTCTCTAGCCCGCCATGCGGGAATGCTGTTATTTGGTAGCATTGCTTCTCTTTTATGCGGACAAAAAGTCACCGACCCCACTTCGGGGTTTCAAGCACTCAAGGGATCTGCCATTCGGTTTGCCGCTAGCGATAATTATCCTCCCGATTACCCAGATGCCGACTTTATTATTCTGATGAACCGTTGTGGATTTAAAGTTAAAGAAATTCCGGTAACCATGCACGCTAGCCCAGTAAAAGAATCCATGCATCATGGACACAAAACGATTTACTATGTTTTTAAAATGTTTCTTTCAATTTTTGTAACCCTGTTAAGAAGAAAGTCATCTAAAAGTTAACTCATGCCCCCTAGAATTCAAATAATCTCCATTTTGATATGTATCTTCCTGGTCGCATATGTTTTTGAACTGGTCAGAAGAAAGCACTTGAGCGAGGAATACTCAATGGGTTGGCTGGTTACAGGAACCTTGATGCTCATCCTTTCGGTATCTGAAGATGCCATACGTTGGGTTTCAGGATTGGTTGGAGCCACATTATTCACTTCCACATTGTTCTTTTTCGGGCTCTTATTCCTCATGATCATTTGCCTGCACTTTTCTATTCGTATTTCCGCCTTAACCCAACAGGTACGCACCCTGACACAACATGTAGGAATTCTGGATCACGAGAAAAAAATACTGGAAAAGAAAATCCATCAACCACCCTGGCAAACCAGCACTTCCAATCTGGAGCAGACTTGAAAGTCTTACGCACCATTGAAACCTTTCTGCCCTACATTTGCGGCCCCGCGAACCAGGCATTTCAAATTTCGCAGCGCCTTGAGGAAGAAGGAATTTCGTCGCCAGTCTTCACAACCTACTCAGATATTTCCCCTGACCTCCCCCAGTCAGAAAAGATAGGTCGTGTCTCTGTTCACCGTTTCAAGTCACAATTAAAAATCATGCGCTACATTATCAGCGCAGGAATGCTCTCCCACCTGAAAAACTTTGACATTTTACACAGCCACAATTACCGCAACTTTCAAACCGATAGCGGTTTTTTTTTGCGCTCTTAAAGAATAGACCTTTCATTTTAAATACCCACGGCTCCCTTCTCGGGTTCAAAAACTATCTCCCCTCTTTTTTTCAACAACTCCCTTATCACGCTTACGACTGGATAACTTTAAAAGCTTCGGCGAAAAGAGCCCATGCCATCGTTGTCTCCTCAAAGTTTGAATATGAAGATGCCCTGGAGTTTGGAATTCCTAAAGATAAAATCCATGTCATACCTATGGGTATCGAGGTAGACAATACTGAGAAGGTCGCCAATGACACCCTGCAACTCCTCTTTGTTGGTCGAATAGCAAGAGTACGGCGCATCGAACTGTTGCTGCAGGCTGTTGAAAAGTTAACATTCCCCTTTCACTTGACCATAGCCGGAGGAGAAGAAAAAACCAGCAGTGTCACACGATCAGGCTACCTTAAAGAATTAAAGGAACTCACACAAAAGCTAAACTTAAACAGTAAGGTTAGCTTCACGGGGAGAAAAACTCAGGAAGAATTAAAAGAATATTACAGAATGGCAGATATTTTTGTGTACCCTTCCAAATACGAAAACTTTGGACAACCTCTCATTGAAGCTGGGGCTCATGGCCTACCGATTGTCGCCACCCCGGTGGGTGTGGCTCGAGATATCATCATCGATGGAGAAACTGGTTATTTAACTTCTGACGACCCTAAAGCAATGAGCGACCGCATTCACTCATTGCAGGACAATAAACTTAGACAGCAAATGGGAACTCAAATCAAAAACCTTATACGAAAAAATTTTAACTGGGAAAATATCATGGATCAATATCTCAGTCTTTATAATACTTTTTAGCCTTCCGACTTAAAAATCGTACTTTCTCACTCCTTCCAAAATGCGTTTAACCCTTCTTCTAGTCTTCGGGGAGAATAAGAAATCAACTCTGAGGTTTTTCCATAATCCTGATCTTTGCTACACAATAGGCGAGGAACCTGATCGGGAACTAAAAGTTTCACTCCCAAACCTGTTAATACTGTCGCGCCAAATTTCACAAGCCCCGATGGCAAGTGCAACTTGAACCTCCTGACACCAAAATATTTTGCAATTCGATCCACCAGTTCAACGAAGGTCAATTCTTCGGGCCCATCCAACAAAATCGTTTCACCTTCCAGTTCTTTATCTAAAACAGATCGTTCCATAGCTGACACCACATCGTCTATATAAACGGGACTGAGTCTAGCTTGCCCTGTCCCAATCACCGGAACAAGGGGATACTTCTTCACCCACTGGATCAAGCGGTTGATCGTATCACCCTCTCTCTGACCATACACTTCAGATGGGCGTAGGATGAGCCACTGGAGCCCTGAACTCTTAACACATTCCTCTGCTTCCAGTTTACTGCGAGAATATCCACCCCCATACAAAGACGCGGCACGCGAACTAATGTAAATAATTCTTTTGACTCCTGCAAAAACACAGGCATCCACTAGGTTTTTTGTTCCCTTAACATTTATCCGAAAGTACTCCGATTCCCGGGCACTACTGGTCAACGCCGCCAAATGAATCACTGTATCGACGCCATCAACTGCCCGCGCCAGCAACTCTGGGTTATCAAGGTCTCCCTGCCTGGCTTCACATCCGGGAATATTCACCAACGAACGATGAACCATGGCCTTAATTTCCAAGTCGGCACAATCAATCAAACGCCTGATGAGATCACTCCCTATGCCGCTTGACGCTCCGGTCAAAAGAATTTTCATTGACCGGTATCAGAAGAAAGTCTTTGCGTTTTTTTTCCATAAAAATAAAACATGGTCGCCAGGCGGTGGGAGCTGCTGAATTTATTCAAAATAATCCGGTCAATGATTTTTAATGGTTTCAAAAATGGGAGCAATAGGAGATAGTTTACCTGATACAATTTATCAGAATTGAAAGAAAAAAGAATAGACAGCCAACCGTGCAAAGCCTCAACAAGGGTGGCAGTCGGCCCGCCGAGGACACCGACCTGGATGGGGGTGAATTCTTTCATGAGGCTCTTAAACCCTTCCTTAGTCCATCGACTCAAATCAATCGGAGCTTCATGATAAGGATACATGAACGGGACCGTAAGGAACACCTCGCCATCTGGTTTTAAAGCTTTATAAATTTCCAACACCATTCGCCGAGGGTCCTTAACATGCTCCGATAACTGCATGCACTGCACGGCATCGACCGAATTTTCTCGAAACGGAAGATGATGCACATCTGAACACAGAGAAACTCCCTTCATTGGGAAATAATCTACATTCATAAAATTATCTTCCATAGAATCTGCACCCGATCCCAAATTTAGTTTAAGGGGCTTGCTACGATTTTTCTCAAGAAACACCTTGTGAACAGAATAGTCCTCATAGAAATGGTCAACGTAATTAGCAAGAAAGCGAGTTAATCCTGGGGATTGTTTGATGAAAGCTTTTATTGGAAGGATAATGGAATCTTTTTGCAATGCGCCCTGCCTCTATTTATATCTTGGACCTGTTAAACAAACGGTACCAGAGAAGATTCACGAAAAACTCCCAGATGGATCTGAATTTAACGAATGAAGGGCGATAATTTATCTGGAGAAAAATGGTAGGGGTTTCACCGATCTTCAATTTCATCTTTCTCGCCTGAATCATGATTTCTGCGTCAATGAACCAACCGTTGGAATTCAAGTGCATGCGGTTGTATACCTCACGAGTCATGATTTTGGGTTTTGAGTTAACATCTTTGCAATTGAGACCCGGAAACAGAATATTAAAAATAATATTATACGCCACAGAAATCGTTTTTCTATATAGCCCATCGCCACGTTGAGTTCGAAACGTTTTTACCAGATCCAAACCTTCTTCCGTGAGTTTATTATAAACATGCATCACATCCTCAAAGGGCATCTGACCATCTCCATCTATCACAGCGATGGTCCGTCCTGTGGCCGCCTCCAAACCACTCTTCATATCCCACCCCATCATACCTTTCTTAATCCGCGTCACTGCGCAAATACGAGGATGGTTCTGAGCGATTTCACTGACAATACATGGAGTGCGGTCTCCATCATCGACATAGTGATTCCCGACAAGGATGATCTCCCAGTTAGGCTCATTTTTGTCCAACGATTGGACCATAGATTCAACAAAGGCACGGATGCCTTCGCCACTACGGTAGGCCAGAATCACAACCGATACACTAGGGCTGGTTTCTTTTTCGTCACTGTCTTGACTAAAGGAAGATTGACCTTTTGTCGAAAGGTTTTCTAGACACTCATGCTCTTTACGCGTTTTCATCATGACTTATCAAGGGGTGGAAGATGAAAGAAAACGATTCATTCTCAGGAAGCCTATGAGACCATCAACACTGCACCCTGTAATATATTTTAAATTCTATAACTTATCGAATATAATCTCAATTGGCTTTAGCTTTTTCCACCCTCCATACCCGCACTGGCAAACCAGCCCATGACCCCCCTTAAACACCTTCTATTTAAGCATTTTCCGCTCTTTTTTCTGGTCGTTTATACCTGCCCGCTTATCTTCCTGGGCTTCAGTGACAGTGTTCTACAAGTTGATGAAGGAATGGACACTTTTATCAGCACAACCATCCTTAAATTCGGGTTTCCTTTGCATTCAGATGGAGTCAATTCATCCATGTTGTTTGCCGATGTGTATGACGGGTTATTTGTCTATCGACCTTGGATTCCCTATTACACGCAGGCATTTTCTTTATCTGTTTTTGGTCAAACCACATTTGCAGCTCGTCTCCCGTTTGCTTTAATCGGTGTATTTTCCATTATCTTCTTCTACCGGTTCGCCCTGAAATTCACTGGAAAACCGTTTATTGCTTTCTTGGCCGCTTTTTTATTAGCCTCTTCTATACCCACTTTGATTTATTTTCGCACCGCACGATATGTGGGTATTCCAATTTTGCTCACCGTTCTGCTTTTGAATTTTTATATCGACGTATACAAAAATAAGAAATGGAATCCCTTTCCACTGACAATAGTTTCCATAATATTTTTCCATACTATGTATGTGGAGTTTGCCGGAATGATCGCAGGGGTATTGATTCATTTTTTCTTTCATATTAAGGAAACTACTCCTGAAAATAGGAAGCGAGCTGCCTGGGCAGCTGGTGTCACCGGAGTGTTCTGCATTCCCTGGTTTATTTTCATTTCCCCAGTTTTCTCTCATGTCTCCCAGCACCTTGCTTCCACCAGCACACTCATCGACCCTTCATGGCAGGGTTTTCCAAAAAGATTTTTCGGGTTCTTGTTCCAAGTGAACAATTACATCTTTCCTTTTGTTCTATTACCCCTGCTGTTTCTAAGGCGACTGCAACCTTTTGGCAAACAAACCAGTCTTCTTTTGATATGTAGCTTCACCATGCTACTGACAGCTTTGCCTCACTCCATGCCACTCCAGCAATATATAATTTCCAGCTTTCCCTTGCTCTTTCTTCTTTTAGCTATTTTGCTGACAAGCATCTTCCCAAAATATTCTTTGTTACAGAGCTTGTTGGCGACACTTCTCATCACCACCAACCTGATTCATGTCGGTCCTCTTTTTCCATTGAAGGCACTGGTCAAAGATCGTCCCGAATGGTTCCAGCAAAGTCCTTATTTGCAAAATGTCTATGCCAGCTTAATACGAGAAGTCCAAATCAAATCGGTTTACTTCGATTATTTATACGAACTCAGCCATGATTACAGAGGGCCTCTCGATGCAGTGGTGGAGTTTTTTAAAACACGTGGAAAGCCCAGTGACTCCTGCTATATAGACAGCGAGTTCGAGTCACTAGCATTTTATACTGGGATGAAAATGATCAAAAATCAGGACCTCATCCAGCATCCACCAGACTGGATCGTAATTCGAGGAAAAGACCGACCCTTTGATAAGTCAGGAAATATTTCCCCCGAAGCCAGGAATGTCAAAAAAGTCCTTCAGGCCAACGCATACACCCGAATTGAATTAGATGCCCCGGCCATTTGGGTTAACAATACCTACGATATTCAGATACACGAGTTTCGTTCACCCTCTTCCGTCGATAAAGTTACCGTGTATCAACGGACCGACTATCCATCAAATCGGTAGCTCAATCCTCCACCTCTTTGCGAAACATTACATAATCAATTGCGATCAATGCATAAGGAATCACAAGAGGAAACAAGCTATGCAACATACGACCAGCGTTGGAGCTTAGAACCGTAAACCCAAATGCTATGGGAA
>JAJDBH010000140.1 GCA_029261455.1 Nitrospinaceae bacterium | reverse complement strand
AATAATTAACAACCTATTGTAATAAAATGCCTTATGCTCCAGAGCAGGAGAAGTTGGGCTAGAGGTTTAGAGTTTTTAGCACTCTCTAGGTGTGAGTGCTGACACTATATAAAACCCAAATATTAAAAAGCAAGGTCTTCCCCTAAAAAAAAGTGAAAAACTATCAATATTATGAAAAATATCAATAAAAAAGAGGTTTTACAGGTTGAAACGTTTCCGAACCCAGTTCCGGGAAGGGATTACACCATTGAAATGGAATGCCCGGAATTCACCTGTTTATGCCCAAAAACCGGGCAACCGGACTTCGCAATTCTGCATATCAGCTATGTTCCGGATAAACTGTGCCTGGAGTTAAAATCGTTGAAGATTTATCTGGTATCTTACCGGAATGAAGGCGGATTTCACGAAAAGGTGACCAATGTCATTTTGGACGATCTGGTATCTGCGTGTCGGCCACGAAAAATGACCATTGTTGGCGAATTTAATGTGCGTGGGGGAATCCACACCACGGTTACAGTCGAACACGTGGCTAAAAAGCCTGCTAAAAAGAAGAGTAAATAGGCGCTTTGTTGGTCGGAGGGTAAGGGAATGGAACGAACTGGTGAATGTCATTCTTGTGGGGAGTGTTGTAAAACGGTCAATATGACCGTTGTGCGCGACATCACAATTCAGCAACACGGCAGTCTGAAAGAACTTGAACTTTATTTATCTTACAGGGACATACGAGTTGTCGGTTCAGACGAAAAGAGAAACCAGCTTTATTATTCGATGGATGTGCCTTGCAGTGAGTTGACTTCAGATAACCAGTGTCGTGTTCATGACAGCCCCAAAAAACCTTTCATTTGTCACCGTTTTCCTTCAAGCAAAGAAGGTATTGAGGATATTCCCGAATGTGGATATAGCTTTCAGCCGGTGAGTCGCCGATGGCCGTGAACGATAATTATTTCTCGATTTCGCAGTGTGTGGCACGTAAGACCACGGTGAAACAGGCACCTTGTCCAGGTTGACTTTCAGCCTGAATAGATCCTCCATGGTTTTCGGCTATTTTCTGACAAATGGCAAGTCCCATTCCGGTTCCTTTATACTCGCTTTTACCGTGTAGTTTTTCAAAGGGACGGAAAATCCTATCCTTATATTTTTCATCGAAGCCGATTCCCTGATCCTTGACAGAAACTTCCCAGTTGTTCTTTCCACATGAGCGACTATAAATTTTAATTTCTTGAGGTTTATCCGGGTTGTGAAATTTAATGGCGTTGGACAGGAGGTTTTGAAATAATAATCTCAGCTGAGCAAGGTTCCCCTCGATAGTTGGAAGCGTATCCACAAGAATTTGTCCATCATTCTTTAGAGGCAATAAGCCCAAGTCTATAATTACCTCTTTGAACACTTTTTCGAGATCAATTTTTCTTGAGGGTTCTATTTGAATAGAGTTTTGTGAAAAAACCCTAAGATCGTCAATGAGTTCCTGCATTCTTAATGCGGATTTTTGTATTCGCACTAAGTACTCTTTTGATTCCGGTTCGAGGCTGTCAAGTTTTTCAGCCAAACGCTCTCCAAATAGAGTGATCTTGCCTGCGGGGCCTCGCAAATCATGAGAGGCGAGGGATATGAAATCCTTCAGAGCCAGATTACTTTTTTTCAATTCCTGCGCTTTAGATTCAAGCTGGGCTTCTGCATTCATGCGTTCCATTTCACTGGCGCATCTGGCGGCAAAAATATTAAGAATGGAACTATAATGGTCATAATGCGAGATGGGCTTCTCATCCATAAAGGATAATAGTCCGATCAGTTGTTTCTCAGCATTGAAGATTGGTACTCCCAGATACGACTCAATATTATTCTCAGCCAGAAATAGGTCATCGGGAAAATGTTCCTGTATCATATTGGGGAAATAACAAACTTTGTTGTCGACTATTTGTTTACAGGGAGTTTTTTTCAAGTCATAAACAAAGTTTTCAGCAATTTTGTTTCCATCCCAAAAGGCCAGGGTCTTAACTTTTTCACCTGTAGTACCGGTAACTTTTCCGATGATGACATAGCGAACGCCAAAAACCGAAGCCAGGCTTTGGGCCAAGTTAATGAAGAATTCATCGCCGATGGCGGAGCAGGTGCTTTGGCTGATGCTGGATAGTTGATGATTGAACTGATGTAGTTTCTCTTCGCTCTTTTGTAGTGACTCCAGAGTCTTCTTGCTTTTTTCTATCAGCAGGCTTAATCTTTTTGAAGCTGGATTGCGTGAAACAGTATGCAGAGCTGTGTTGTCTGGAAAATAAGTGCTCTTCTCGTGTTTCCGGCGAGAAAGGATCGGAGTCTTTGCAGATAAACTTTGCTTTGCCTGTAACTTTAATTTTTGGGCATTCATATCTGGCTCTTTCTTAATGATATACCGGTAATTAATATGTTTTCTGGGAAGATACTCTCCCAGTGTCGGACACAGATTGTCGAATGGCAAGTAATTTTATTGGCACACGGAACTCTTGTTTCCATATGTTGACGTTTTTATGGCTTAACCCAGAGCTTGCTGTAAATGGAACAAACTGCAAAAAAGTGGCTTATTTATTATTGGTAAGAAAGATGGGGTTGAAGAAGCTCACGCAAATTCTGTTATAATTCTGCTTATGGACGTAGTTATGGAACCACGGTTTATTGAAAATGGTAATAGAACGATAAAAGATGCTCACACAGGTTTGGTTTGGCAGGAAAGCTACGCCTATGTTGAAACCGGAAATAATATCAGTTGGTATGATGCTCAAGACTATATTAAAAAACTGAACCAGGAAAAACTGGGAGGGTATGAGGATTGGCGTTTGCCAGACCGGCTTGAAATCCAAAGCCTCTATGAAATCGCCAAACCATTTCAATCACGTGGGAAAACATTTATTCTTCATATTGATCCGATTTTTGAATTTAGTTATGGTAGTTGTTTTTGGACAAGCAAGACTCGATGGTCTGCGGCACTTGGTTTCGAGTTTGACATGGGAGACATTCACTGGTATCCGAAGGGAAGCCTTAAGGGAACGGTTCGGGCTGTGCGAAATGATTGGCAACCTCAATTAATGATCGAACCGGGCTGGGCAGAAAAAACCAAAAGCTCTAAATAAGAAATATGGACGAACAACAATTCAAAGTTGAAAAAGCCAAGGCGCGTAAACTTCGCCAGTCGCAGTGGTGGAAAGAAAAGATTCAGGCTGGTATTTGCCATTATTGCGCGGGTCGATTTCCGGCACAAGAGTTGACAATGGACCATATTGTGCCTATTTCCCGAGGCGGGAAAAGTAAGCGCGGGAATCTGGTGCCCTCATGTAAAAAATGCAATGTGAATAAAAAGTACTACACTCCGGCAGAGATCATCCTTCGTGAAAAGCTAGGTCAGGACATTCAATTTTAAACTTTGAACGTTTGGCTGACGCTAAAATTTCTTCCAATAAAAATTAAGACTTAAATAAATTTATGCAGATTCTTTTAGATATAGATTGCCTGATTCAGGCATTGAAAAACAAGGCAGACTCGACAGTGATAAATCTGTGCCGTCAGAAGCGTTGTCAGGGCTGGGTAGCGTCTACTTCGATACCTGTTATTTTGGCAGAGGTAGGAGAGCAAGATGTTCAATCCCTATTGCAAGACCTGGCTGTTTTGACTCCCACGGCTCATGACATCAAGCAGGCTCTTGAGTCTTCCAAGCCTTTTGCAAAAGATTTGGCGGCACGTCTGGTTGAGGCCAGCGGATTAGACGCGGTGGTCACACTTTTCCCTGATAGCTTTTCCGACCTGAAGATAGATGCTCTGACTCCCGGCCAGTTACAGGGGAAATTGGATGCTCCGTCTGAGCCTGTTCAGGAAGTTCGCTTGCTGGATATTACTGCCTCATACCATCAGATATTAAATGAAGTGGAAAAGGAAATGGCAGAAACGGTTCGGTCTGGATATTTTATCCTTGGCCCCAAGGTTTCCCGGCTGGAAGAGCGAATGGCTGATTATTGCCAAGCTAAGTATTCTGTTGGAGTTTCATCAGGGACCGATGCTTTATTGATTGCTTTGATGGCTTTGGGTGTTGGTCCGGGCGATGAAGTGATCACTTCTCCCTATACATTTTTTGCGACAGCGGGTTCTATAGTTCGTGTCGGGGCCAAACCGGTTTTTGCGGATATCAATGATATCACTTTTAATATCAAGCCGGAACATATTGAACGTTGCATCACCTCTAAGACTAAAGCCATCATCCCCGTACATCTATACGGGCAATGTGCGGATATGGACCCTATTCGTCAATTAGCCGAAAAAAATGGTTTGGCGGTGATTGAAGATGCTGCGCAGGCAATTGGTTCTGAGTACAAAGGTAAACCGGCAGGTTCGATGGGGGACATGGGGTGCTTTTCATTTTTCCCGGCAAAAAATCTGGGTGGTTTTGGCGATGGCGGGTTGGTGACCACTAATTCGAAAGAGCTTTATGAACAGCTAAAGATTATCAGAGTGCATGGTTCGGACCCAAAATATTACCATAAGGTGATGGGTGGAAATTTTCGTTTGGATGCTCTTCAGGCAGATGTAGTGAGCGCCAAATTGAACTTCCTGGAAGAATGGACCGAAAAGCGTAGGAAAAATGCGCAAACCTACCATCAGTTATTTAAAGATTCTGCGCTGACCCCGTTTATCCAATTGCCTCCTGAAGTGTTTCCCCGGCATGTTTATAACCAATATGTCATCCGAGCAGGAAACCGCAGAGATGAACTTCGAACTTTTCTCAATGAAAAACGGATTGGGTGTGAAATCTATTATCCCATCCCGCTACACCTTCAGGAGTGTTTCAAATCATTAGGCCATAAAAGTGGTGACTTTCCTGAGTCTGAAAAAGCCGCAGGGGAGACTTTGGCGCTTCCCATATCCCATGAAGTGAATCGAGCTCAGCAGGAATATGTTGTTGCAATGATTCAACAGTTTTTTCTGGGGGAGTGAACCCCGTACGAATTCAAAACAACGGCGGTTTTTCTTCCACAACAAATTTTTCGCGCGGGGTATGAATCTGACTCTCGCAAACCATCACAATATGAAACCCTAGCTTAGTTTTGATGGGCTCCTGAATTTTAAACTTCTCCGCTTTCATGATTTCATCAATCAACTCCTGATCCATGGTCTGTGAGGCAATATCCATTCCTTGATAAACCCAACCCAGAGACCCGCCTAAATTTTTGCTCATGCAAGCACTATATTTTTTGGCGAGACGGATGAAGAATTTTTCCGTCTTTTCCCAGTCATGAAATGGTTTGTCAGGATCATCCATTTCCTGCTGTGCTAATTCATTCTGATAATCAATGAGCGTTTCCCAAATCATTTTTGCAGACTCTATGGAAGTCAGGCGAATGTTTCTCACCCTATGTTCCATGGGTTTGTCTGTGGTGAAAGTCTTTTTTGTCGCAACAAAGGCTTTTTTGATTTTTGGCTTGGGCTTGATAGGGACTTTAGGGCTATCCGCTTGAGGTTGGGGTTCCTTGGCGGTTTTGTCTCTTTCGTAAATGGTTGTTTCAGCTTCCTTGGGTTGCTCTTTGTCAGACATGATTTTTATGTATACAGATTATGTTGAGTTTATGTTGGTTGCTTTTGAGAATAGTCTAGTTTGAATAGGGTCATTTATCAAGCCATATAGACTCAAGATATTGCAAGACAGCTCCCTGGGCATTGCTGCCTATAATCTCGTTGGCAGAACTTTTGACTTCCTGTAAGGCGTTTTCCATGGCAACAGCACGGCCAGCGATACGAAACATATCGAGATCGTTCAAATAATCCCCAAACACGACAACATTTTCCAAAGAGACATTCATCTTTTTTGCAAGGATCTCCACCATATTTCCTTTGCTGGCTTCCTGATGGAAGGACTGAAGCCAGTAATAGCCTTTCATGGATACATCTTCGGCAAAATATAAATTGAGGTGGTCAAAATGCTTTTCATCCAGTGACTGGTAGATTGGTTCGAGACGTTCATGGGTGTCGATCAATAAAAACCCGGAAATTTTTTCTTCCTCCTGAAAATCAAAACGCGGAACCTGGCAAAGTCTTCCATCCCCTTCAAGGCTTTTGATATAAGCCTGAGATCCGGGATTGGTCGCATTCAGATAATAAAGCTGATGTTTTTCCCCAAACGTATAGATGAAAGGATCAATGCCTTGAGGCAAAGCCAAACCCAGCATGTTTTGAAAGACTTCTCGTTTAATGAAGTCTGAATGTTCCAAAATGTTTCCGGTGTTGAAATCAGCGAGGTAAACACCATTGAATAAAATAACTGGAAGGTTGAGGTTTAATCCATTCAAAATTGGATGCGCAGAATCGTAGTTTCGGGCCGTGGCTATGGTGAAGCGCAACCCCATGTCTATCAGTCGATTGAGACGCTTTTTATAGTCATCGGGGAATGAACTATCGGGTAGTAACAAGGTGCCATCAAGATCGGAAATATATAAAAGTTCTTTATCCATAAGTGGGTGCATTTTTCCTAGTGGAGTCTCGGTTAAGTTGTTTCGGGGTTTTAAAAATTAGAATGCTTTATAAGCGGGCCTGATTGTAAGGAATCACTTTGAGAGTATACTAAAATAACAAATTATGTATTTGTTTAATTATTTTGTGAAAAGGGATTTAGGGTCATGAAAGAAAACTTTTTTGCTCGACGGTTACAATCTGTAGTTTTGGGGATATTTCTTGTTTTTGGTGTTTACTCCAATAGTGAGGCTTTTGATTTTTCTGATTGGGATACGCTGATCAAAAAACATGTTGGTCCTAAAACGGTGGATGGGATATTGATCAACGCTGTTGATTACCCCAGTTTAAAAAAGGACCCTCTTTTCTCAGACTTGGCCTCCAAGATCAAGTCTTATCCTTTGGAAAGTTTGGATTCTGAAAAATTCAAACTGACCTTCTGGATTAATGTTTATAATATTCTGGCGGCAAAAATGATCACAGATCATTACCCTATAGAAAGTATCAAAGATGCTGGAAGTTTATTTAAATCTGTTTGGAAACAGCCGGCGGGGATGGTGGGAGGCAAAGAACGCACTCTCAACGACATTGAGCATGAAATTCTTAGGAAGATGAATGAACCCCGCATTCATGTGGCCATTGTCTGTGCTTCCGTAAGTTGTCCAGATCTTCGTTTAGAAGCCTATACAGTAGACAAGTTGAATGAACAGTTGGGCGACCAGATGGAGAAGTTTTTGCAGTCGCGAGAAAAGGGCATGAAGTTGGATGGAAAGAAAAATCGGGTTTATCTTTCATCCATATTCAAATGGTTTAAAGAAGATTTTGAAAGCAAGGGAGGGGTTCTGAAATATATAAGTCAGTATGTTTCCGAAGATGAAAATAAGGTTTTAAATAATTCCAAATTAAAAGTTTCCTACATGGACTATAACTGGAAGATTAATGGGTTCTAGACTGTGATACCTGTTGTCTCCTAATGTCTTTTCTATGGTAAGGCGGAGGTTCTCCGCCGGCGGGCATTTGCCCGCCGGTTATCGAACGCGAGTCAGTCTGCGTGTTTACGGAGAAATGTTGGGATGTCAAAATTTGAAGTCAGGCTTCCTGGATCTGGGTTTTCTTCCTTAATAGAAGAGGCCAGAGATTTTTAATGTTTATTGGAAGTTGTGCCTTAGTCGTCATTTGACATCGGCTCTCCCCCGACCACTTTTTTCAATGCAGGTCTTTCTTCTGGTTTTACTGTGACCGCTTCTTCAAATCCAGTAGCGATTACGGTTACCCGCATTTCACCTTCCATTTGCTTGTCGATCACTGCTCCAAAAATGATATGCGCATCTTCGTGAGCATTTTCCTGAACCATCATGGAGGCTTCGTTGACTTCCAGCAGGGTGAGATCTTCACCACCAGTGATGTTGATCAGAATACCTTTTGCTCCATCTACGGTGGCTTCATCCAGTAAAGGACTGGAGATAGCTTTTTGTGCGGCTTCAACAGCTCGTGTTTCTCCGGTCGCAGTTCCGCTACCCATCAGTGCTTTACCCATGCTACCCATAATGCATTTTACATCAGCAAAGTCGAGATTGATTAGGCCTGGTATTACGATCAGGTCTGAAATGCTACAAACAGCCTGTTTCAAGACATCGTCCACCATAGAAAATGCCCCAGTAAAAGAAGTTTGTTTGCCGACATAACTGAGAAGCTTTTGATTGGGAATGACAATCAAAGTATCAACTGCATTTTTGAGTTCTTCTATTCCTTCATCGGCTTGCCTCATTCGTCTTTTACCTTCAAACGCAAAGGGTTTGGTGACCACGCCAACCGTTAAGGCGCCCGCTTCTTTGGCGATACGAGAAATAATAGGAGCCGCTCCGGTACCTGTTCCACCACCCATTCCAGCGGTGATGAAAACCATATCAGCTCCTTCTACCATTTCACGAATATTGGCTTCACTCTCTTCGGCGGCATCTCTTCCAACTTCTGGATTAGACCCTGCACCAAGCCCACGAGTCAGTTCTCCGCCGATTTGAATTTTTCCAGAGCATTCGGATTTCTCAAGCGTTTGAAGATCTGTATTGGCGATAATAAACTCCACGCCACGGATATTATCTCGGACCATAGAGTTGACAGCATTATTGCCTCCACCTCCTACACCAATCACCTTGATCGTTGCTGAATAATCGTTCTCGTTGTCAAATTCTATTAAACTCATTGTGTCCTCCGGATTTAAAAAAATTCATCTGCCCAATCTTTCATACGTGTAAAAATTTTGTCGAACAGGTTTCTTCCCTGTAGTTCTCGATTTGTTCCCGACTTAAATCTTTTTGAGCCATACTGGATCAATCCTGTGCAGGTGGCATACATGGGGTTGTTCACGACATCCATCAACCCCCCAAGTCCAAGGGGTGTTCCTATACGGACGGGGGATTGGAAAACATCTTCAGCCAATTCGGCCATGCCTTGCATACTTGCTGCTCCTCCTGTCAGGACAACTCCTGAAGAAATGATTTCCCGGTAACCGGATTCGCTGATTTCATTATCCAGTAGTTCAAACATTTCCCGTGTTCGTGCTTCAATAATTTCACTGAGAATCTGACGTGGGACAGATCGTGGTTCTCGCCCACCGACACTCGGTGCTTCGATACTTTCCCCTTCCTGAACCATAGGGGGATAGGCACATCCATAAGAGTGCTTGATTTTCTCCGCTTCGTTGTTGGGTGTGCGAAGGCCGATAGCGATATCGTTTGTCATTTGTGCACCGGCAATCGTCAAAACCGAAGTATGTTTTATGGCTCCCTGGTAAAAAATAGCCAGATCAGAGGTTCCACCACCAATATCGATCATCGCAACGCCCAGTTCTCTTTCATCTTGAGATAGAACAGATTCGCTGGAAGCAAGTTGCTCCAGCACAATGTCCTGAACTCCAAGGCCTGCCTTATTGACGCATTTGACAATGTTTTGCGCGGAAGTCACAGCGGCGGTGACGATATGAACTTTGGCCTCAAGCCTAACCCCGGCCATTCCCAGAGGAGTTTTGATTCCATCCTGGTTATCGACAATATATTCCTGTGGAAGTACATGGATGACTTCCCGGTCAAGAGGGATTGCAATGGCTTTGGCGGCTTCAATCACGCGATCAATATCTTTCTGTGTGATTTCTTTTCCTTTAACAGCGATGATGCCGTGACTATTCATGCTGTTGATGTGGCCTCCTGCAATGCCCACAAAAACAGAATCTATTTCGCATCCGGCCATCAATTCGGCTTCCTCGACAGCACTCTTTATGGATTCTACGGTGCTGTCGATGTTTACGACCACGCCCTTACGCAAGCCTCTTGATGGATATTGGCCCAGCCCAATAATATCTATTTTTTCATCATCAACAACTTCGCCGATGATGCAACAGATCTTGGTCGTACCAATATCCAGTCCGACTATATAATCACTTTTCTTGGCCATGCGTCCCATTTCCTCCTAGTTGGTTTGTCGCTTCATGGATGTTGAGTTGATTGAAGTTCGATCCCGGACCACAACTTGGTCCTTGAACGATAAATCGATCATTTGGATCTTCATGTCGTCATCCTCAAGAGTGTCGAGGACGATCATGAATTTTTTAAACCCTTCTGTTAACGCTTCCATGGACATTTGAATTTGTAGATCACGATTACGAGTAAAAAATATGATTCGGGAACTTCCCTTGAGCTCAGCAATATCCAGAGGATTATTTTCAAAAAAAGACAGTTTATTGAAATAATGCATGGTCTTGAGGCTTTGGATAACCTTGTCTCCGGAAAAATTTTCGGGCTTTGCTCCCTTATTGGATTGAACGATCAATGGTAAATTATTATATTCTGGTGTTTCTTCAGAAAGAAGCACTCCAAAATTGTCCATTAAAAATACTTTTTCGAACTTTACCCGGGCATAGGGTACACGTTCGGTCAATTCGATTTGAACTTCCTGAGGGAATTTCCGTTGAACAGATGCCGAAAGAATCCAGGGGTGCTCCGCAAGTCTTTCTGACGCTTTGGACAGATCATAAGTGAACAGGTTTTCTCCAAGAGTTGGTTCCAGCCAATCTAGAAGCTGTTTTTCGACCAGCGAATGATGGCCGCGAAACGAGACGTTTGCGATCTTAAACCTGGGGTCGGAAATCAAAAAATTATAACTGGCATAAACCAAATAAATCACCACCCCTGCTAAAAAAAGTTTTGAGGCCAGTTCAAATAATATTCTCGCCCAGGAAAAATCACGGCTCGATACCTTCGATGGCGCCTTCTTGCGCAAGTTGCCACCTCGATTGTGTTTTCTCTTTCTTTCAGAGCGTAGGTCCGACCATGCGGCGGAGGGACTCTTTTGATCTGCGACTGCAAAGTCCATATTTATTCCGTGTAATCCAGCTGAGCAGTTTTTAATATTTCAACGACCAAATCATCAAACTCCATTCCCATCTCTCGAGCAGCCATCGGTAAAAGGCTGGTGGGGGTCATTCCAGGGATAGTATTCATTTCCAGAACCTGTGGAATTCCCTGTTCATCAAGAATGACATCTACACGAGGAAATCCTCGTCCTCTTAATACCTGAAACACCTGTGTTGCGACTTGTCTGCACCGATCTGCTTCACCCTTCTCAATATCTGCCGGGCAAATGTATTCGGTTTTCCCCGATGTGTATTTTGCTTCATAGTCATAAAATCCGGACTTAGGACGAATGTGAATGATCGGCATGGGTGTCATTTCATTCATTCCAATTGCCAGCAGTTTTCCGTCAATAAACTTTTCGACAATCACTTCTTCAGAATAAGCAAATGCGGTTTCCAATGCCGGTTCCCACTGGTTTTCGTCTTTAACTATCGTCACCCCGAGGCTCGACCCCTGATTGGTTGGCTTGACGACAACAGGAAGGTCAAGCGTCCGGGATATTCCTTTGTTTTTATAGAGCACTTCATAATCGGCTGTGGGTATCCCATGAAACTTCAAAATCTCCTTGGATTTTAATTTGTCATAAGCCAGAGCACTCCCCATAACACCTGACGCGGTATAAGGAATTTTGAAATATTCGAGCAAGCCTTGAACACATCCGTCTTCCCCAAAGGTCCCGTGCAGAGCCAGAAAAGCCACGTCAATCGGATTCGACTTGAGCGTTTCCCCAATATTGTGGTCAACGTGTATCGGCAAGGCGGTCAATCCCTTCCTGTTAAGAGCTTCAAGGACCGAGTTTCCGGTGACGATTGAGACCTCGCGCTCAGGAGAAAGTCCACCCATGAGTACTCCAATAGTTTTATTTTTTAAATGATCCAAAATTATTACAAACTCTCTTTATGAAGGTCCGCCCCGGCCCTTGGCCAAAAGGACCGGAGAACAAAGGAAGGAGGGATTACCTTTGTATGCGGACCAATTTAATATTTTTGTTTCTCCAGTTTACTCACCTGCTCTGACAATTTCAGTTTGTAAATCTATACCCGTTTTTTTCTTCACTTCTTCTTGAATATTCTCAATCAAACAGTTCACATCTTTAGCCGTTGCGCCCCCCTTGTTGACAATAAAGTTTGCGTGTTTGATAGAAACCCCCGCATCGCCAACAGAAAGTCCTTTGAGTCCTGCGGACTCGATCAGCCTTCCGGCTGTGTAGCCATCAGGGTTTTTAAATACAGAGCCTGAATTTGGGACCGTTAATGGTTGAGTATGTGATCGGCGTGATAGATGCCGATCCATCGCGTTTTGGATTTCAGTGCGATCTCCTTCCTCCATCTCCAGCTCGGCCTCAATGATTATTCCGTCACCATCAGGGAAAATAGTTTTTCTATACTCGAAAGTAAGTTGTTCGCGTTTTAAGGTCTGGATTTCTCCATCCGAGGTGATCCGCGTTACACTACGAAGCACCTGTCCTGTCTCGGTTCCTTCCGCCCCGGCATTCATGACGATTGCGCCTCCTAATGATCCGGGAATGCCTACCAATTGTTCGATTCCTGTCAGGGAATAACGAGCCGCATTTTTAGCGAGGTAAGACATCTTTACTCCGGCTCCAGCTTTGATTACGGCACGGCGTTTTCCGGTTTCCTTGCGAAAGAAAAGAGGACGTTTAATTTCTTTGAAGCAATTCTTTAAAGAGACAACCACCCCTCGAATTCCTCGGTCACCAATCAGCAAATTAGTTCCTTCACCAAGAATGAAAAGAGGTTGGGAGCCTATATGCTTCAATATCGTTTGAAGATCGCGAATATCTTCAGGGAAAATCAATACATCTGCTGGGCCACCAATTTGAATGGAAGTGTAGGGTGCTAAAATTTCATTTTGCAGGACGGTGCCTTTTATTTTATGTAACCAGGGAAAAGAATAGCTCATAGTTTTACTCGGATGAATTTTGTGGCCCAGAACGGTTTTGGGATACTCCATCTTGGTCTTGAGATTGAAATCCCTTCCCGTTCCAGAATGGGCAATGTGAATCAATCGGCGTTTCCAGGCTTCGTTGAGCATAGGTGACGGTCCTTTTTATTGAAAGCGATCAATCATTGAAGTGGGATGCAAGCTTGTGGCTCAGCTCCCCAATGTTTCCAGCACCGAGAGCCATGACAATGTCTCCCGGTTTGAGAACTTCTTGTAAATGCGGGATCACGGATTCCGTGCCCCCGATGTATTCAACGTTTTTATGTCCATACTCTTTCACTCCTTCTGCGATCCTCTGCGAATCAACGCCTTCTATTGCCTCTTCACCTGCTGCATAAACATCAAGTAGAAGCAAATGGTCAGCATCGTTGAAGGAGGAGAAAAAACTTTCCATTTGGTGCTCTGTGCGCGAATAGCGATGAGGTTGAAAAATGACGACGAGTCTTCGGTCGGGCCAGACTTCTTTTGCCGTTGACAAGGTGGCTTGAATTTCTACTGGATGATGTCCGTAGTCATCAACAATTATTAGAGATTCGGATTGTTTTAGAATTTCAAACCGTCTCTGTACTCCGCTAAAGTTTTTCAGCGATTCAGCGATTGTGGGGAAATTCATATTCAATTCCATTCCGACAGCGACCGCAGCAAGAGTGTTGCAAACATTGTGTCGTCCCAAAGCCCCGGATAATATTTTTCCCAGTTTTTTATCCCGGTGATAGACGGTGAAGTAGGTTTTCAATCCCTCCACAGAGATGTTACGGGCGGTATAGTCAGCCTGCGACTTCAAGCCGTAGGTAATAGTGCGTTTTTCAATTCCAGGAAGCAGGGACTGAAGGTTGACATCGTCCAGACAAAGAATAGCCGCACCGTAGAACGGGATTTTATTGAGAAACTGCAGGAATGTGGACTTCATATTCTGCAGTGTTTGATAAAAATCCATATGTTCTTCGTCCAGAGTTGTGACAACCGCAAGCGTGGGTGAAAGTCGAAGAAAGGATCCATCGCTTTCATCTGCTTCGGCAATTAGGTATTGGCTCTGGCCAAGTTTTGCGTGTCCACCCATATTCTTGATTCGGCCACCAATTATTACTGTCGGGTCAAGGTCTCCCGCGGCGAGAACTGTGGCCACCAGTGAAGTTGTTGTGGTTTTCCCATGTGTGCCTGCAATGGCAATTCCGTATTTCATCCGCATCAGTTCTGCCAGCATCTCAGCTCTAGGGATTACCGGTATAGACTGTTCTTTAGCGGCATGGACTTCCACGTTGTCACTACTGATCGCATTGGATACAACGACAACATGTTTACCTGTGACATTTTCTGCACTGTGATTGTGGCAAATATCGGCGCCCAGAGACTTCAGATGGTCGGTGACTCGGTTAGAAGAGGGATCAGAACCGCTCACCTCATAGTCTTGATTTATCAAAACCTCAGCGATTCCGCTCATTCCCGAACCTCCGATCCCGATAAAGTGGACCCTTTTTGTTTTTCCTAGAAACATGACAGAACATAATTCCCTTCTGGTTTTCCGGTCTGACCGGATTTCTGATTCGCGTCCTTCAGTAAGTCCATGCATATCTCGCGGACTTTTTCCGTGGCATCCCGGTTCCCCAATTGGTAACTGTTATCTTCCATTTCCTGCATCCGTTTTGGATCTTCCATGGCGTGAAGAATGGATTGGGCAATACGCTCCCCTGACAATTCTTTGTCGAGCACTAACTCGCCGGCATTGGCGGCATCCAGTACCCGAGCATTTTTTTCCTGATGATTATGAGCCGCATGAGGGTAAGGAATTAAAACAGATACTTTTCCACATGCGGTCACTTCTGCCAAGCTAGTAGCACCAGCCCGACAGATCACTAATGATGCTTTGCGATATTGTTCTGCCACGTCATCGATAAACGGCCTGACATCATGAGAGAGACCACTGCTCTCATATTCACGTTTCACCATTTCATGATCGCTTTCACCTGTTTGATGCGTGATATGAATTTTTCCTTTTTTGGAGGCAAGAGATTCTAATGCTTCCACCATAGAGACATTAATAGAGTGAGCTCCCTGGCTGCCTCCGAGAACTAGCACGCGAAAGAGTCCTTTAGAGGCCTTGGGAAACTCTTCCCGAGGCTGACAGAATTCTTCACGAATCATGTTGCCTGTCACGGCGACCTTGTTTCTAGGAAAGAACTTGGCAGACTCCTTAAATGAAACCGCCACCTTGTCAGCAATCTTTCCCAACCATTTATTGGTGAGGCCCGGAAAAGAGTTTTGCTCATGGATAAGAATAGGAATCCTTAATAACCATGCAGAGAGGACCAGAGGCCCTGACGCATATCCGCCTACACCTACAACCAGGTTAGGTCGCTTATTGATCAGGAAACATATGGACTGGGCGGTGCCTATCGGCAGCTTGACCCAGGACATCCAGCGGCTGAAGCGTTTTTTGCCGAGCAAGCCTGCTGAGAGAATGGTTTTCAGTTCGAATCCTTCGCGTGGAAGAACCTTCGCTTCAATACCTTTTTGAGTTCCCACAAATGAAACTTTAATATCCATATCATGCCTCATGAGTGCTTTTGCTAAAGCGATTCCTGGATAAAGATGACCTCCAGTACCACCACCAGCTATGACGACTCGTTTTTGCATTGAACCTTTATTAATGTTTTACCGTTTGTTCTGAAATATTAAGCAGAACACCGACTGAAAGCATGGTGATCAACATGGATGATCCGCCCAT
>JAJDBH010000139.1 GCA_029261455.1 Nitrospinaceae bacterium | reverse complement strand
CCACGTTGCCAGCGATCCCACATTTCTGACTTTTGTTGAGCGGTATAGTTTATTCGTGTTCGATAGGCCATTTTCTACACTCCATCTTTTTGTTATAAAGATAAAGTGTTGCGTTGGCCAGTTGAAGTCGCAGTCGTTTGTGGACTTCTGCAAACGGCGTGAGAGGTCACATAACATTTGACTGCTATACCCTTCGGCCGTTGCCCGATCATTGCTTACCGTCGCCAGAGGGGTCGCCCCACATCATGTTTACACGGCCAAAGTCGAACATGATGTTCTGATTCCACAGCTTGTCTTGTTCTATAATAATTCTTTGGTATGTCCAGACTTCTTTGCCTCGGTGCTCCCACTTCTTATCTGGTTCGCCGAGAGTTTTTAGAACCTTTTCTTTTTTGCGGTTCATGAAAGTGGATTCGAACTCAATGACGGTATAGATATGTTTTTCGATTTGACCTTTTCCTGCTTCTTCGTTTGCCCATACAGGGGAAACGAACAGAGTGATGATGAAAAAAATTATTGTTTTTGCTTGAAGCACAGGAAGACTCCTCATGAATATAAGTGGGCTACAAAATCCCCATAACCATTATAGGGAAGGGTGGGGCGGATGTCTCCAGTGTCGATCATTTTCTCTTGTGTCTGGGGCCAGCGCGGGTGTGGGATTCTCGGGTCGACGTTGGCGGTGAAATCGTATTCCAGTCCTTGCAATGTATTCCAGAACGTTGCCGGGCGATAGTTGACCAGCTCAATTTTTACGATGGATTTTATATTTTTAAACCCGTATTTCCAGGGCACAATCAGACGAATGGGTGCGCCATGCTGTTTTGGAAGTGGGTGCCCGTAAATACCCGTTGCTAAAAATGCCAGTTCATTCATGGCTTCTTCAATCGTTAATCCTTCTACATAAGGCCATGGTTCCCAAAACTCCAGTTGACCTTGGGCGGTAAACGGCTCATAAAAAGTTTCCAGTCTGACATGAGTGGCTTCTGGTTTCGGTTCGACCTGTTTGAGAAGTTCACTCAAGGCGAAGCCGGTCCATGGTACTGCCATGGCCCAAGCCTCCACGCAACGTAATCTTAATACACGCTCTTCCATTTGCATGGTTTTTAGCAAGTCGTCTATATCGAACGTCGTGGGTTTGTTGACCAACCCACCAACTTGCACAGACCAGGGCCGGGTGTTCAACTTTTGTGCATAATGCACCGGGTCGATTTTGTCGTTTCCAAATTCATAAAAATTATTATAAGTGGCGGCGACTATTTCTGTAGTTATGGGGCGGTCCAATTTGTAGGTCGGGTTTCTATTAACGGGGTAGATAGACTTTTCCAGTTCATTCCATTTAACTTCAGGCAGAACATTGGGAGGGGTAGAAGGGCCGCAACCATAAAGAACTCCAACTGTGGCGGCGGTGGTCAGTACTGTGCCTTTGAGAAACTCCCGCCTACGCATATAGGCTGACTCTGGAGTAGCCAGGTTGTCTGAGATTTCCCAATCTTTTTTTATGTGGATATGAGGCATGGTCAGTTCTTTGTGACCCAATCATCAATCCCGTTTAAATATGCGGGCAGACCTTGTTCGATAGGTAGGGCGATGATTTCAGGCACTTCATAGCTATGGTTTGTTTTCACCCACGTTTCGAGATCAGCGTAACGGTCTTTCCGGGTTTTGACGATTAAAAGAAATTCTTCATCCACATGGATTTTATCTTCCCAAAAATAGGTCGACTGAATTTTTGGGATGGTGCTGACGCAAAATGCCAGTTTTTCTTCTACCAGTCCCCGGCTTAATTTATCCGCTTCTTCTTTTGATCCGGCGGTGATGAATATGACGCAATGCATGACAAGGCTCCGTCAAAGAACAAATTTTAATAGATAAAAACCTAAAACCAGCAGAATGAAAAATACGATACTGAACAGGTTGAAGTATTTCTCGATCCATATCTTAATGGGCGGTCCAAATTTGTAGATGATGAATCCGACTAGAAAAAATCGCGCTGAACGACTGATTGCCGATGCCAGGACAAAGGTCGGAAAATCGATCTTGAACGCCCCCGCCGCCAAAGTGAAAATTTTATAAGGCAAAGGCGTGAAGCCTGCCGCCGCAACAGCCCATCCCTGATGTTCATCATAGAGACCGCTTATTTTCTCAAACGTGGCCTGCAAATGGTAGAGCTCTACAATGCCATTGCCGATCAGGTCCATAAATTGATAGCCGATGAAGTAACCGAACATCCCTCCCAGAACAGAAGCCACGGAGCAGAAAAAGGAGAACCTGATCCACAATGCTGGCACTGCGACCGTCATAGCGATCAATAAGATGTCGGGTGGAATTGGGAAAAAGGATGACTCGACGAACGAAATAAAAAATAACGCTGGAAGTGCATAAGGGGTGCTGGCCCAGTGAAGGACCCAGTCGTACATGGATCGAATAATTTTCATGGAGTGGGTTTTAAATAAAATTTATAGAAGGTTGAAAGGATCTACGTCGATGGAAATTTTTATTTTACCACCTGATGCAGATTTGAGGTCATTGAGTTTCTGGCAGTTTGCCAGAACGTTTTGCAAGGCTTGCATGCTCTGGCCTCGCAAAATCAAGTGCCAGCGGAATTTGTTTTGAATCTGGTATAGAGCCGCTTTTGACGGGCCCAGTATTTCCAGCCCAGAAGTTACATGCCGGTTTAGAGCTTTGCCCAGTGTTGCGGCAGTGCTTTGTCCCAGTCCTTCATTTTCGCTGACAATTTCGATGGCAACGAGTCGGGTGAAAGGAGGGTAGTTGAGCATCTGTCTCAACTTCAGTTCCTTTTCATGGAAAGCGTTCACATCGTGTTCTCGAATAAACTCGAACACATAGTGATCGGGATTGTTGGTCTGGATAAGAACCTTTCCGGGTACTTGGCCTCGTCCTGCTCGACCTGCGACTTGGGTCAATAACTGGAAAGACCTTTCGCACGATCTGAAATCCGGTATATTCAAGGACAGATCAGCATGCACAACTCCAACCAATGTGACGTTAGGAAAGTCATGTCCTTTTGTGATCATTTGCGTGCCGATGAGGATGTCGATATTCCCTGCATGCATATTGCGGTGCATATCAGCGAAAGAATCGCGGCCTCGGGTGGTGTCTCGGTCGAGCCGGGTCACTCGGGCGCTCGGGAAATTTTTCAGGACTTCTTCTTCCAGTTTTTGAGTGCCAAAACCGCTGAAGCGAATGACTTCTCCATGGCATTCCACGCAACTGTTGGGCATTCGCGTTCTGAAATTGCAGTAGTGGCAGAGCAGGCGGTCTTCCTTGCCGTGAAAGGTGAGGGTGACACTGCAATGGGCACATTCTAATACGTAACCACAGTCGGGGCAAAAAACAAATCGAGCTGTTCCTCGTCGATTGAGAAATAGGAAAATTTGCTCGTTGCGAGAAAGCCTGTCACGAATTGCGCTACGCAAGGTTCCAGAAAGCATGGCGAAATTTTTAAACTCTTTGCGCTCGCGTTTCATATCCACCAAGTTCACGATAGGCAACATACGTTCCCCGACTCGGCTGTCCAGTGACAGATATTGATACTTTCCCAGTCGGGTATTTTGCGTTGACTCAAGAGAAGGGGTCGCTGAACCCATAACGACGACAGCGTTTAATGAGCGCGCTCGCATGACGGCTGTGTCACGGGCATGATAACGGGGATTGGAGTCTTGTTTATAGGAGCCGTCATGCTCTTCATCTATCACAATAATTCCGAGATTTTTAAAAGGTGCGAACACGGCTGAACGGGCTCCGACTGCGATCGACACTTTCTCTTCGCGGATCTTCTTCCATTCCAGATAGCGCTCGGTTTGCGATAAGCCGCTATGTAAAATGGCCACCCTGTCTCCAAACCTTTGGCGAAACCGTTCCACTGTTTGTGGGGTGAGGGAGATTTCGGGAACCATCATGATGGCGGTTTTGCCCATTTCAAGAACACGTTGGATGCAGCGGATGTATATTTCCGTTTTACCGCTTCCAGTCACTCCGTGGAGCAGAAAAGACTCGAACCGCTCGGCTTCAATGGCTAGATTGAGTTTTTTGAAGACAGCTTTTTGTCCGGGTGTGAATGTCAGAGAAGTACCAAAGGGTTGGGTCATTGTGTCTTCAGCGACGAAAGCTTCCCGTTCCTTTTTCTCGGTAAAAACCTCGACTAGATTCTTTTCTTTGAGACCGCGCAGTGCAGCTTGGCTTTTTGGGATTTGGGTCTGCAGTTCCGGCAGACTTATTTCTTTTTGCTTTATCAGGTCAAACACCAGTTTTTGTTTAGGGCTGCGCTTAAGCAGGAGTTCTATCTCCTCCTCATCAGGCAAGGGGTTGGCGAGGCGTACAAATTTAATAAACTGGTAGCCTACTTTGCTTGTTCGGGTTTGGTGTGAAGCGTCCAGAAATCCATCTTGCTTTAAACGGGCGAGGGTGTAAGCGCTGAATTTTTTTCCAAGTCCTTTTTGGCATTGCTTCAAAGTGGCGGACCCTTGCTGGCTAACAAAGGCCAGAGTACTCAGTGCTGATTTTGAGAGAGACCCGCCAAGAATGTTCGCCTTTTCCGCCACAGTAAAAACTTCTCGGCTTTCATCGTCAATCCCAGCTGGAAGGGCGGAGCGGATGGCCTCACCCCAGGAAGACTGATAATATTCTCCTAGCCATCGTGTGAGATTAAGAATCTCTGTGCTGACTATGGGTTCTGCATCAGGCAGGTCTGAGATGTTCTTGAGAGTGATGGGTTTATCCCATTTATCTACAAGGCTTACCACATACCCGGTAATCCGCCTCCTGCCAAAAGGAACGAGAACCCGCATGCCAACCATAACTTTGCCCAGAAACTGTGGGGGAATGATATAGGTAAAGGCCCCCTTGAGAGGAAGATTGAACACAACTTCGGCAAAAGGTTTTTTTTCGCCGGAAGATATCTCATCAAAAGACTCAATCTGGGTCTGTGTACTCATCAAGGCAGGGCTTTCAAAAATTTCTCAATTGTACCATCCACTCGATATAGGGCCAACGAGTTCTTGACTCTATAGATATTTTGCTCTAATCTCAATTTTCCCAAAATACAGCGGTTATTCTGAGGGTAGAAATGCTGTTATAAGCAGATTAATGGTTTTTAGCGAGAGGTGAAGTTATGAAAGCGGGAGACAAGATTAAAATTGATTTTGCTGGAAAGAAAAAAGACGCCACAGTAGATAAGGTCTACGATAAAACGGTTTACTTGAAAGTAGATTTCGACAAGGACAAGCAAAAAACCGTTAAACGCAAACTCAGCGCGATTGACGGCGGAAAATCCAAGAAAAAATAACTTCCTGGAGAGTTCTTTGTTTGCCCACTCCTCTCCCAGACGGGAGAGGATTATCTTTAGGCATTTTTTTTCTGAACTAGTTAGTAGTCAGCGGGAACAGAAATGTGCTCCTGAACTGATTTGACCCCTTCAGTTGCACGAATGATCGAAAGAACCATGCTTTTCTCAGGGGCGTTGGCGGCCTCGCCAATCACGTAGATGTGGTTTAAAACCGACCGATAGAAATAGTTGACGGAAGTGACATTTGACTGCGTCAATAACTGTGCTTTTATTTTTGTCTCGATCCAGAAATCATTGACAGCTTGACCTGCCCCGCTCTTTTCGTCACCGCCTTCTTCTTTCTGTTTGCGCCTTGCTTCTTTTTCTGCTTTGGTCACTACCTGAATATGGTTGTGAAGAATTTGTATACGCGAGTCCTGTTTTGCGAGACTTTCCACTTCAGAGCGCACTCCAGCATCATCCAAGGTTCCTGTTAGCATCACTCTTTGTTCCCAGACATCAACATTCACGTCCAGAAGCAGACCTTTGTCTTTGTTCTTTAATTTATCCAGAATCTCAGCATGAATTTTTGAGTCTGTAACTTGATCTTCGGTGCTACGGCTTTCCCATGCTTTTTGTGCTGCAGAAGTCACGACCGATGTACAGCCGGAGAAAACGGTTGTCATGAAGATACCTGCTATAAGAAAACAACCCAGAGCTAGATTTTTTTTCATGTTTAAATCCTCTAATTATATATTCTTAGAAATAGTTTTTTATTTTCGCCTGCTTTTTAAGGACTTCTATATAGTCTTTAGTAGCTTGTGGGCTTTTCTTTTTGCTGAGAATGGTTTTGATACTTTCTTTTTCTTTCTCAAAAGGACTGGTTCCCGCCAGTTTTTTTTCGGTGACCTTCAGCACATGAAACCCATGTCCGGTGCGGAAGATATTACTTATTTCACCGGTCTTCATTTTAAAAGCTCTGTTGCTGAAAGCAGGGAGCATTTCTTTTCTGGTAAAAAATCCCAAGTCTCCCCCTTTGGAAGCTAAGCTGTCCTGAGAAAACTTTTGAGCCACTGCCGCAAAATCAGTACCGTTCCGTAGTTGTTGGAGAAGGGACTCGAATTTTTTGAGGATCTTTTGTTCCCCGGCTTTTCCTTTTGACGGATTAAATTTCAATAAAATAATGCTAGCTCGAACCTTTTCCGGGCTGGTGAACTTGTTTTTATTTTTCTCATAATAATCAAGGGCTTCGCTTTCAGGGATCTGAATTTTAGACTCGACTTCTTTCTTGATGATCTGGTCCATATAAAAGTCTGTTTCAAGCTCTGCTTTATATTGGTCCACAGTCAAACCCATATCTGCTAGTTTATGCTCGAAAATGGCATCTGAGCGGAATTTCGACTTCACTTCCTTGATTCGTTTTTCCATCATTTCTTTGCTGATACTTATTCCAGATTCTTTGGCCTTTAAGACGAGCAGGGTGCGTCCGATTTCGTCATCGATCAATTTTTTGGCGGCAGATTTTTCCTGATCCGCACTGAGGGGCATGCCACGTTTTTTGTATTGTTGTGCGGCCTTTTTTAATTCGCGTGAAATAAGATCACCGCTAATATTTTTCCCATTGACCTGGGCCACTACTTTTGGAAGTTTGATTTTTAGTTCATCATGTTTGTGCCCAGAATGAGCCCAGACTTTTTCAGGATTGGCGGAAATCAACAGTCCTGCGCCAAACAGGATAAAAAATAAGCTCAAGGAAACGAATCTTGCCATCGGGGTCACCCTTTCTCTACGGTGAACAAATATTTAGGGGGGTCAAAATTTAATAGATACCCCTAAAGCTAATCATTCGACCAATTAATGTCAACCGATTTATTGATGCTGTAGCTGTCGAGTCAGGCTGCGAAACAGGAAGGCGGCAGTAGCCACGATACAGAGTAATACGGTTACTGCGATTCGGTATTTCAGAGTTTCGGTCGAGTCCAGCGCCCAGACCACTCCTCCCCAGAGCATCGGGCCCATAATCGAAGCGGCTTTGCCTGCCAGCCCATACAATCCAAAAAATTCCCCGACCTTTTCAGGAGGTGAGAGTTCTATAATGAAAGCTCGGCTGACCACCCAAACTCCACCCATACCGACTCCGGCTATAGGGCCCACTATCCAGAACAGAACCTCACTCTGGCTTATAGCGGTCAGAAATAGGGCGATGATCCAGAGTCCCAAAACCAGCCAGTAAGACCAGATGACCCCTTTGTGCTTGACCAGAACGCCTATGACCCAAGACCCGATCATTGCGCCCACGGTTGAGGAAATTAGAAAGCTTGTGATCTGGCTACCGCTGAACCCTATCACTTTGCTGGCATAAATTGCCATGAAGGCTATGATGGTGTTGACCGCATCGAGAACTAGAAAATGAATCAGGATAAACCGGAACAGGGAACGGTATTGCCGGGCGCGAAGAAAAGTTTGCTTGAGTGTGTTGAATGCTTCTTTGAAGCGGACAGGTGGGGTGGATTCCCTGGTTTCGGGATCTTTAACGAATAGGAAGCAGGGTAGAGAAAAGAGTAATAGTAAGCCAGCAGTGGGAAGAAAGGCTGCTGAACGTCCATCGGACTCGACATACCCTTTTACCATCAACATGCCAACGATGGACCCGAGATAACCAAGGGCCACTCCATATCCTGAAATGAGCCCAACATGACTGCCTCGTGATATGGAAGGGAGCATGCCGTTATAAAAAACCAGTGCCGATTGGTAGCCATAATTAGCCACCATGAATAAAATCAGTCCAGTCCAGAGATGGTCGGTGGTTCCGATCAGTCCGGTGCAAAAAACGCATAGTAGGGTGAGTCCGATCAAAGGAACTCTGCGTTTACCGGTGGTGTCTGACAATGCCCCAAAAACCGGGACGCTCACGGCCACCGCCAGCATGGAAAGCGAAAGGGCGCTGCTATATAAAATGTCCTGACCTCCATGATCCACTGTTACCCATAACGCGAAATACAAGGAGATCACGTTCATAGAAAAAATGGTATTGGCGAAATCGTATAGGGACCAGGAGAAGATGGCGAGTCTACTGGAGGTTTTGTTCACTGGGAGGAGAGTGCTGTGCGGAATCCGTAAATTTCGTTTTTAATATGAGGTAAGTTGCGTGCCCGGTTGACAATTTTTACCCCTTCAATGCTATTGACCCAAGACCCTCCCCTGAGGACTTTCATTTTCAGGGGACCCTGTGGGCCTTCTGGATTGATCTCGGGGCTGACGCGATAATAATCTTTGTCATACCAGTCCAGGCACCATTCCCACACGTTTCCGGCTGTGTTGTATAGCCCGAAAGGGCTGACCCCGGAGTGGTAATAATCAACGGGTGCAGTGAAGGGATAGTTGTCATTTTCCCCAAAGATGTTGAGGAAGAAAAAGTTGATGCCCTTGTCGAACTTTCTTCCCCAAGGCCACAGTCGGCCATCGTTACCCCGTGCGGCTTTTTCCCATTCTGCTTCTGTAGGTAGTCTTCGTCCTTTCCATTTGGCGTATGCCATGGCATCGTGCCAATTCACGCCAACCACTGGTTGGTCGGGTTCGTTAAAGCGGGAATCGTTCCAGAATTTTGGGGCAGGGTGTCCGGTGGCTTGCATAAAAGCCGAGTAGTTCTGGTTGCTCACTTCATACTTGTCGATGAAATAACCGGGCGTGAAAACGAAATGCACGGGTTTTTCATCTTCTTTTCCTGAAGATGTACCCATTTGAAAATATCCCTGAGGGATATAGATCATTCCCGGAGGAGTTTCAGCTTGTGCAGGAGAATAAAGAAATACGAACGAACTAAATACGAGGAAGGTAAGAAGTCGATAAGGTCGCATGCCGGTGCGCCTGGAGGTCATGATAAGTCAAAAAATCCGATATGAGTGACCAGGTCTCGCTTGGTTTCTGGTGCGAGGTCTTTGGCCTCCTCAATATTTTCAATATTGATCCACTGGTAATGCCCATTCCAACAATTGAGGCTCAGTATGGTATTGCCATACCAGTCCATACTTCGGTTCAGGAAAATCGGCCCCTGACATTTTGGGCACTGACCGTGGATCTCTAAATTGTTTTTTGATTGAGGCATAATCTTTTTCCAGTCGATGAACAGGTTGTATCTATAAATTAAGTTACAAAGGCCTTAGTCTGCAAGTGATTTTTATAAAACAATAAAGTTTGAAATGCTCAACCACCTTGAAATGTCAAGGCTTTTCCGCCTGTCAGGCAATGGTAGAGGTTTGTAGCTAGTGGAAATTCAAGCCTCGGGGGGTGGTGGATAGCCAGTTTTTCTAAGGAGTTCTTTTAGTTCGTCGAGAGGAAGCCCGATGATATTGGTTTTCGAATCAGAAAAATCATTGATCATAAAACTACCTTTACCCTGAATAGCATATGCCCCGGCTTTATCCATAGGTTCTCCAGTCTGGACGTAGTTTACTATTTCTTCCTCGGTTAAAGTCTTGAAGCGGACCTTTGAGGTAACAGTTTTATCGAGAGTTTTTTTTGGGCCCACTACACAGATTCCAGTAGCAACGCGATGCTCATTGCCGCTCAACCGGCGGAGCATTCTTTGGGCATCGGCGATGTCTACCGGTTTGCCCAGGATTTCCTGGTGCAGTGTTACAAGGGTGTCTGCACCGATCACCCAACAGTCAGGGTAATTTTTGGCTACATCTTCGGCCTTGGCGCGAGCCAATACACGGGCGTTTTCTTCTGGACGTAGTCCATAATCGATCTTCTCCTCGACTGAACTGGGGACGACTTCAAACTGGTCGGTGATCTGTTTTAATAGTTCCAACCGGCGGGGAGATTGTGATGCCAGTATAAGTTTGTGATTTATCATAGGTCTGGCAACATACCTGAAACAAATGTCAGGATCAACCTATTGATTTGAAAATGCCTCTAAGTAGCATTTAATTCTTGCGGGTGGCAATTGGAAATCAAATCCTATATATTAATGCGCTTACCCAGTACATGAAAATTTAACCCCATTGATGAAGGAAGTTGGTATGGCGGGAGCAACACATCAAATTCAGATACGGCATATTTTAGTTGAAAAAAAGGACGTGGCGGATTTGTTGATAGAGACTATCGATAGCATCCCTACGGAAATTGCTCGAGTTCAAATGCTGATGAAGCTGGCTGGCAAATATAGTGTTTGTGCTGCTTCGAAAGAAGATGGTGGAAATCTGGGCTGGCTGGAAGTGGGGTGGAACAAAAGTGACCCCCGGCAACCACGCGGTGGTTTTAAATCATTGAGCAATGATGAATTAAATGATTTTATTCTTGATGGAATAGAGAAGATGACTCTGCTTAAAGGAAGAGTGTTTGGTCCCTTTGAGTCCTATGAGGGGTTTCATGTTGGGATCATTTGCCAGGAAGTTAAGCTGGATCGGATTCTTTAGCCGCCACTGGCCGTGGAGGCAAAGAGCAATGGCCTATTGAGCCGAGATGAATCATTGGGCGCAAGAAAAAGCTATTACTCATATCAGCGGAGGTTATCCGCCCGCCAGCACTTCCGCATCTTCTCCGACAAAATTATAAGCAAAGCAACCGCTTGAGCACCGGACCATATAGTGTGGGCAGGACCGGCAAGGTTCCTTTGCCTCCGTCTTCTCAAAGACTGTGTTTAGAAACTTGGCTCCCATCTTGGCCATGGCGATGGAGTTCACCTCTTTAAACTCCGAAACATTTCCCAGCTTCAGATTGTGAAAAGGAAAACAATTGAAGCAGTCACCCTTCGAGTCAATATCCATAGGGCTTCCGTCAGCGCATCCGAAATAGAATTCATTACGGTTCCACTCTTCTGTTGGCGGTAATTGCTTATTGCCGTGAAAATAAAAGCGGTCAGTGAGAGACATCTGGTCTTCGCTGATGTCATCCAGAAAACAGGGTGGCAGAGAACAATCGAAACGGAAGCACAATTGAGGGAATTTATCCATGACGTCTAGCATCTTTTTCCCGACCTTCGGGAAGTCCCGAATGGGTAGATAGGTGTTGGCTTCTCCTCCTATAATGGGGAACGCGGGACTGACACGGATTTTATATTGCTTATCGCGGGGTAGGCCGGCTTTTTGGTAGATACGGTCGATTTCCTCGCATTGACGTTCGAGCTCCTGCTCCTTGGAGTAGAGATTGATGCTGAAAGTTACGCTGAAACCGTTGACCCGCAACATACGTTCTGCGACTTCCTGGCAACGTTCGTGGTTTTTTTCTGAAATATTTTCCATCGTCTGCCAGTTCAATAGAATGGCAAAGTTGATATTTTTGCTGTTAGCACCGTTGGGGCCAGCTGTTTTCAGTAGCAAGTCCAACACCTTGTCTGGCATTAACCCGTTGGTGAATACGCTGAGATGAGAATAGGGAAGAAGGGAGTCATAGGTGTTTTGAAAAATATCGATGAACTGGGGATGCAGTGTCGGTTCCCCTCCCATGAAGTTGATAATGGGTGCATTTTTGATTTTAGGAAGAAATTCGTTCTGGAAATAATCATATTCCATGGATTTCCCCGGTGTCTTCACCGTCTCTTCCATATACTCGTCTGCAAAACAGTAATTGCATTTTAGATTGCAGTAACTGTTTAAAATGATATTCACCGGTTGCCTCCTGAGAACCTAAAACGGTTCCGCTATGACTCACCGACCCTGAATAACCAGCTATCTGCCGGGCCGAGTCGTGAAATTGCTAATATTCCCTGGAAAGGTAACATTATACTATTAGAGGATTCGAAAGGGGTCTTTAATGTCTAGGGATCAAATTTTTTCTTCCTGCGCAGAATTTGTGATGTCCCGGCCTGAACGACAAGTCCCATCTCGCAGGGGTAGGTTCGGACTATATTGACAAATGTCTGGATGGCGTTGTCTTTGGCATCGGTTTCATCCTCCGCTTCGCAGGCATACTCCCACGCAGAACTTATGGTAGGGATTTTTTCCAACCCGTGTTCTTCCAGCCGCTCGGCAATTTCTTTATGAGCCTCTTCGCTCAAACCTTTAAACTCTACTGCAATGAATACTTTGTACTGCAAGGTGACCCTCCTTCGTTTGTCAGGGTTCTGAAAAACTTAAGAGGACTAGTGTATAATATGCTGTGCCAAACTGCTAGTAGTAGACGTGGTTGGAAGAAAGTAATGTTTTTATCTTTTTCCACTTATTGCCATCGGTAACTATCCGGCCCGCTAGAGGTTCTCGCCTTGTCACCCTTTCAACGATTTATATCCAATATATCCTGGAACGTCTTTGGTAAAGTCTGCGTGCAGATCCTGCTTTTCGGTGTTTCAATTCTTCTGACACGTTATCTGGGTAAGGAACGGTTGGGAGTCTATGCCACCTTGCTGGTCATTCCTTCTTTTGTCCGACTGCTCAATCAATTTGGGCTGGAGACTTTGATCAATAAGAAACTCCCTGAACTGATGGTTGAAGATCCTACGGGTCGACAGGGCAGGTACTTGGTCAGAAAAGCCTTGGGGATCCGTGCCGTGACGACTTTGATATTTGGAGCGGCTCTATATAAAGGTCTTCCCCATTATCTTGACTTTGTGCAGATGCCGGAATTGATGGAATACCGGTTGGTTCTCATTGCTTATTTTATTATTATCACTTTGAACTCCATTCTCAGCACGCTGTTCATGACCCGCTTGGAATATAAAACGGTAACATTGTCGGAAACTGTCTGCGCATTTTTAAATTTATGCTTCCTGGGTATTTTTATCTCTCTGGATTTTGGGATTTTTGGAGTTCTATATGCCTATATCCTTTCCACCGCGATCAATATTCTGGTTTATGTCGGGTTGTCGTTGAAGAGCCTTAAAGGAGAAACCCAGGCACCTGATTGGCAGGAGATGCGTCCTTTAGCTCAGGCCTCTTACGTGATCACTCTGCTGAGTTTCGGATTGATCACACAGAGCGACATTTTACTGATGAACTACTTCCAGGTGGAACCAGCGGGGATAGGATTTTATCATCTTGCAACAGGGTTGGGTGGAATGCTTGCGTTTGTTCTGGTAGGAGTGGGGCCGCTGGCCTTATCCATTCTTTCTGAGACCTATGTAAAGGGATCGACTGAGGGATTGTCCCGCATCTGGTGCCAGATTGTCGGGTTTGCCAGTTTTCTCACCGTGCCGATTTTTGTGTTCGCCTTTTTTAACGCAGAGTCGCTGATTTACTTTGTCTATGGGGAACAATTTGGGCCGGCGGGAAAGGTGTTGGCCTTCTATGTACTTTTTGTTGGTTGCGCTACCATTGCAGGACATGATTTTGTCACCTCCACGCTATTCATTCTTCACCGGCGAAATACAGTCGTTCGTGTGACCATTGAAGGTAGTTTGATAAATATAGGACTGAATCTGATTTTGATTCCGCTTTATCAGGAAATGGGTGCAGTTGCTGGTACGGGTTTGGCTATGATCTATATGGTTTTTCGCCAACTCTTTGTGATTCAAAAGCACGTGAATATTTTCCCGGCCTTGCCAACTATAGGGAAATGCCTGCTGTTTTCGTTGTTGGCGGTGGTTCCTGCACAAACATTTGCAATATTTATTTTGGATCAGGTTTTGCTGACAGCACTGCTCTATGCGTTGGGGTTTTTCATTCTTATGGTGATTCTAAAACCTTTTAACAGAACGCAAGCTGAAGTGCTTTCCGCGATTCACCCTAAAGTGCCTGTCTGGATAAATGGGTTCGTCCGTCAATGATAGACACCACATTTATATAGTAGCGATAGAGTGGGTTGAGGAAATCAGGAAACCATCCGATAAAAAGTAATGGTCTTTTATTTAAAGGAATAGATTGAATGAGCCAGGACGATAGCTTCGAATTCTGCGGTAAACGCTTGGGGCCAGGGTATCCCACGTTTGTCGTGGCAGAAATTGGTTTCAACCACAACGGCGATGTGGAGCTGGCAAAACGCATGATCGAATCGGCTGCGGAAAACGGAGCGGATGCGGTGAAACTGCAGACTTTTGTCGCCCGCGAAATGATTTCAAATACCCTGATGGCAGATGACCCGGACCATCCGCGAAATGAAATTCCTTTCTATGAGTTTTTTCAACGTTATGAATTATCTCGTGATGATTATAAAACTCTGATTGCCCACGCTCAGACTTTAAAGATTCCGTTGTTTTCCACTCCTTTTGATGACGCATCGTTGGACATGTTGGTTGAGGTTGGAGTCCCAGCAGTTAAAATCGCATCTCCTGATCTGACCTATACGCCATTCTTGGAAAAGGTAGCTGAAACCGGTTTGCCGGTGGTGCTCTCTACCGGGATGGGGAGCGATGAAGAAATCGCTCAGGCATTGCATGCACTGCGCAAAGCGAATTCTGTGATTCTTCTTCACTGCGTGTCGAATTATCCATCACGATATGAAGAGATGAATCTGGCCTGTCTGGCAGGATTACGACAACGCTTCGAATTACCGGTGGGTTTGTCTGACCATACTTTGGATAACATGTCCGCTGTGGTTGCGGCATCTTTGGGTGCGGTGATGATTGAAAAGCATTTTACACTGGACCGTAAAATGCCCGGAGTGGATCAGTCTATCTCAATGCAACCAGAAGACCTTCGCAAGTTAAAAACAGATACTATTAATGTTGCAAAAATTCTAGGTGAGAATAAAAAAGTAATTCAGGAATCAGAAATTCCAGTCAAACAGTCCGCAAGACGCAGCCTGGTGGCTCGGATTGATATCCCATCAGGAACTCCGTTGGAGCCGGACATGCTGGCCTGCAAGCGTCCAGGAACTGGAATCCCCCCTAACGAGTTGGACCGTGTGCTTGGGAAATCTGCCAAGGTTCCCCTATCAGCCGAGCAGGTCATCACTTGGGAAATGTTTTAACAATGAATAAATATCAGCAAATTGCTAAACGAATTGTCACTTCCAGCCGGGTTCTTGATGTCGGTTGCGGTGCCGGTGAGTTGGGTCGCTCCTTGAATGGGAAGCAATGCAATGTGACAGGATGGGACTTGAAGCTAGACAGAATCAATGCCAACCGCGAAGCTTATCAATTGTTAGAAGAGCATGATATTGAGAAGCACGGGTTTGGAAGCGAAAAATACGATGTGATTGTTTTTTCCGATGTTCTAGAGCATTTAAACGACCCGGAAAAGGTGTTGGAAAAAAGTCGTGAGTCATTAAGCTCTGGCGGAATGGTTCTTGTTTCACTCCCCAATGTTGCTTACTTGGATAATCGGATCGGTCTGCTGAAAGGCAATTGGAACTACACCGATGAAGGAATTCTGGACCGGACTCATTTGAAATTTTTCACCTTGCTCACAGCTGAACAACTTTTGGTGTCTGCTGGCTTCAGGGTTAGGGAGATAGACCCGGAAATTCCTGTCATCCTCTCTGCCTGGAAATCGAGTATCTTTTCGATGCTCAGCGAGGCTTGGCCAGGACTATTTGCTATTGGCTGGGTCTTTCAGGGGCATGACCCTCAAAATCCATCAACGAGTTAATTTGCTCTGTAATGATTTTTTTAATTTTCAACGTTAAGGTATCTTGATGGACTTTGAAACGATAGAGAAAGAAGTTAAGCGTGAATTCGAAGAGGAATGGGAAAATACTTCTGTAGAGACTTTACTTGAAACCAATGATTTTCCTCGAGCTCGTGAAGAGTTTGCCTGTCTTGAAAAATATCTTCTAAGAAGTGAATTGATTTTGGAGGCCGGTTGCGGCCTGGGTCCTAAGCTCCTGTACTTCGACAAAAGGGATTACAAAATTATCGGGGTCGATTACGTATTACCTGCTTTAGAAAGAGTAAAAGCATATGAGTCTAAGGTGAAAGTTGCCCAGTCGGATGTTCATGTTCTTCCCTTTCAAGACTCCACCTTTGGAGCCTATCTTTCATATGGGGTTGTAGAGCATTTTCCTCAAGGTCCGCAGAAGGCTATCCATGAGGCCTATAGGGTTTTAAAATCAGGGGGCCTTGTCTTTATGATGGTGCCGGCAGATAATTTTCTTACCCGGTTTGTTTATGATGAACAAAATTTTCTGCATAAGTTAAAGCGGAACCCTCTGGTGCGAAAATTAGCGGGTAAGTCGCCAGTAACTCCGAAAGAGGACAATCCCTCCTACTTCAAGCTTCACGGCAGGGATGAAATGAAAAATATTTTAAAAGATTCGGGGTTTGAAATTATTTTTGAAAAACCTCTTTCACACAGTTTTAACCTCTACCTGTGTTGCGAGTGTTTTCACAAGGACTCGCAAGGTCGGACGAACAGTCTTGCGGAAGCATTGGCTGCCCTGTTTAGGAAGTTCCTGCCTTGGTCAACCACCAATCACTTGTTGTTTGTAGGAAAAAAACAATCTTCATAAAGCCAGAGGCACAGCCCAGCTATTATTTTCTTGCGGATGCATTGCGCCACCGGCAGAGGCCTGCGGCGATACTGCCTAATATGCAATGGGTGAGGGCGGATATGGCACCGGGAACGGTGGCTAATCCATAGCTTGAGAAATTACTTCTTGCCAGTTCGGTCGCCAGACCGGAATTTTGCATCCCCACTTCAATGGAAACGGTTTGAGCATCCTTCTCGGTAAATCGGAGTAGGCGCGATAAAATATATCCCAATAAAAATCCTGATAGATGAAGCAAAACCACTGCGCATATTAACGCGGAGCCGATTTCTAAAATGGCATCTTTTTTCGCCGCGAGAATAAAATCGACAATGAACACGATAGAAAGCACGGCAAGAAAAGGTGTGTAGGCTTCCACTTTCTTGACCCCGCAATTGAAAAAATGGTTTAAGAAAACCCCGATCAAAACCGGCAGGATGACCACCTTCAGAGTTTTGAGCAAAAGCCCCATAGTATCTACATCGACCTTTAATCCGGTCAGCTCTAAAGAGATGGACTCGACCCACCATGTCGTCAAAAGGGGTGTGAGCAAGACAGCCAGAAGGGTCGAGCAAGTGGTCAGGCTGACTGAAAGCGCTACATGAGTTTTAGCTATAAAGCAGACAACGTTCGAAGCCGTACCACCAGGGCAACATGCAACCAGAACGAGACCAATGACAAAGTCGATAGGCAGTTCAAATGCCAGAGCCAGCGCATAGCCCAACCCCGGCATCAGAGTGTATTGCAAGCCGACACCGAGCAAAATGGATTTGGGTAATTTAATAACGCGGGAAAAATCTTCAAAGCTCAGGGTCAGTCCCATACTCAGCATGATGAGACCGAGAAAGTAGGGAATCCAGTCGGGTTGAAACCACGTGGCAGTTTCCGGTTTCCAAAGGGCCAGCCCGGCTCCAGTGAGCACCCATACGGGGAACAGATTTGCTAGAGCAATGAAAAGTCGTTCGGCTGGATTCACTCAGGTTTTTGCGCGATGATGCTGGAATAGGCTTCTTTTCCGTCATCGTAATCCTGATAACGGATGACTCGCAGGTCTTTAAAGATATCCAGCAATTCGTTGGTGTCGAGCGCCCACTTGCGGCTGAACCGGACGTATTTGAGATAGTCGATATTATAAGTCTCAACAACAATCATTCCGCTGGGCTTCAGGGCAGACTGGAACTGCTTGAAAAGATCCTTTTGCATATAGTAAGTGCAAAGGATTAAGTCATAGCTGTTTGGCTCTAGTGTGAAACTTTCGAGATCGACCACTTTTGTTTCGATAGTGACGTTGTTTTTTTTCGCAAGATTATGGGCCTTTGCCAGACCCTTTTCTGAAATGTCGAGACCAAGAACTTCGAATCCTTGAGTGGCGAGATAAACCCCGTTTCTTCCTTCCCCCATAGCGATGTCCAGAACTTTACCCTTCGGCAGCAGGTGAACATTGTCGACCAGAAAAGGAATGGGTTTTTCTCCAAACAGGTAGACCTCAGTCTCATACTTACTGTTCCATCGGTCTTTATCTTTGGGTTTGGCGAGTGCGGAACTAACAGTGCAAATAAAGAATAGTGTGGTTAAAACTGCAGTGTATTTAGGGTGCTGAAAAATTTTCATGGCGAGGGCCTTGAGTGAGTTGTTGAACCAGTCTACCGGAAGCCGAAAACCCGTTCAAGGGGATTTCCCGTTTACTTGGGTTTTGTGAGCAGGTAGAATCGGTGTATTCTATAAATCAGTTCTCCGCGAATGGAGTCGATATATGTCATCACGAAAAACACTGAAAATCGCAATTATTTTTTTGACCCTGTTCTTTTCTGCAAATGTTTGGGCTGAAGAGTTGAAGAAACCGATTGCCCAATCTGCCGACAAGCGTTTTGCCAATTATAGCGACGGCACTACCCTCGATAATAAAACCGGTTTACTCTGGATGACTCAAGATTACTGGCAACGTGAAGCCAAGTGGGTCAACTGGTACACAGCTAATGAGTACGCTCAGCGCATGAACAATAAAAATTTCGCCGATCATCGTGATTGGCGCCTACCGACTCCCGAAGAAGCGGCAACCTTGTATGATCGCAGAAAACGCAATGTGGACAAAGACGGCGATAAAATTTTTATCGACAGTATGTTTCCCAAAGGCGCAGGCTGGAGCACCTGGACCAGCGCGGAAAAACGCAATAAAGCCGTGGCTGTTTCTTACAAAGACGAAGGCGGCCAAGCTTATCAGGATAAAATTTCCGGCGTAGACGCTTTTCTACGATTAGTTCGTAATGATCAATAGAAATTGATCTATCTATTATTCCTATTATAAAAACGTTTATGTCAAAAGAATCTGCAGAATCTAAGTCTCGGCTCCTTACTCAGGAGTACGAAATTCTTCATGAGGTGGCACGTGTTCTTCATTCCTCTCAAGGGGTGAAGAGTATGTTGGAGAATGTTTTGTCTGTCCTCACTGGATTCGATGATTTGAAGGTTGAAAGAAAAGCCGGCATTTTTCTTGCCGATCCTGAAAAAAAAGTTCTCAACTTGTATTGCACCTTGGGTGAGTTTTCTGATGAGTTTATGGAAAAGGAGCGTGTGGTTCCTTATGGCGACTGTCTTTGCGGTCGGGTGGCAGAGTCGGGCCAGTTATTGATGAGTGAAAGTTGTTTCAGCGATGCCCGGCATGAGCGTAGGTATGATGATATGCAGGCTCACGGTCATTATATCGTTCCTCTTAAAACCAAGGCCGGCTCACTTCGGGGAGTGATGTTTTTGTACACCAATACGAATCCTTCCTGGTACCAGCATAGTCAAGAGGTTCTTCTTTCTATTGGAGGATTGATGGCTGACGCAATTGAGCATAATCTGGTGGAAGAGGAACTGGCTCAATATCGTAATGATTTGGAAGAGCGGGTAGCAGAGAGAACCGAAGATTTGAATCAGGCCAACACCACGCTTAGAATTGAGGTGGCGGAAAGGACGAACGCTGAAAAGCAATTAACGATCATCCGCGAGCAGTTGCGTAATTTGAGTAACCATCTGCAAAACATTCGCGAGGAGGAAAAAACTCGAATCGCACGGGAAGTGCATGATGAGTTGGGCCAGTCACTGACGGCTCTTAAGATGGATCTGGTCTGTTTGAAAGAAGAATTGCCTGACCAGAAACCTGAATTGCAGGAACGTATGCAGACTATGTCCGGCCTCATCGACTCGACGATCACTTCCGTTCAACGTATATCTTCTGAATTGCGTCCGCAGATATTGGATGTGATGGGGTTGTGCGAAGCTATATCCTGGCAGGCCAGGGAATATAAGAAAAGGGCGAACCTGCAGTTTGATCTCAATTGTGAAGAGGTTATTATAAACAAGGAAATGACCACCGAATTGTTCAGGATATTTCAAGAAGCGTTGACAAATGTTGTTCGTCATTCCCAGGCAGACCGGGTGGGTATCCATCTGTATCAGGAGGAGAAACAATTGATCCTGGAAATTGAGGATAATGGTGATGGCATGGCGCCTGAAAAAATTAATGACTCCCAATCTCTTGGCCTGATAGGAATTCGTGAACGAGTTCTTTTTTTCGGAGGAGAGGTTGATTTTCTCAGTGAACCGGGTAAGGGAACTCGGGTTATTGTTAAGACGCCACTTTAATCATGAATTCTAAATCAGATGTAATAAAAGTCCTTGTCGCTGATGACCATGCTGTTGTGCGGCAAGGCATCAAGCAGATATTGTCGAAGACGCCTGATCTTTCTGTCATCGATGAAGCCGAAAATGGTGCGGAGGTGTTAAAAAAAGTCAAAATCCAAATGCCAGATGTTGTGGTTATGGATATTGAAATGCCAGTAAAAAGCGGTTGGGAAGTACTCCCGCAATTGAAAAGCCTGTATCCAAAGCTCCCGGTCATCATATTAAGCATCCATTCGGAGGATATGTATGGCATGCGATTCCTCAAAGCCGGTGCCTCCGCCTATTTGACCAAAGCCGGTGCCCCCGACCAACTTGTGCAGGCGATCCGCAAAGTTGCCAGTGGTGGGAAATTCATCAGTCCGGAAATGGCCGAAAGGCTGGTCGACGAGTTGGGCAGAGATTCTGAAAAGTCTCCACATGAGACTCTTTCTCCCAGAGAGTTTCAGGTTTTTTGCTCGATTGCTTCGGGTAGATCGCTGAAAGATATTGCCGAGGAGCTTTCTGTAGGTGTTACTACAGTGAGCACCCACCGGTCGCGCATACTGGAAAAAATGGCCCTCAAGTCCAACGCCGAGCTCATCCATTATGCGCTTAAAAACAAGCTTGTAGAGTAGATTCCCCGCGCCGTTCTTTCCCCCTCTTGTCGTAGATCTACGACAAGCCAAACCCTTGTTTTATGACCCTTAAAACCCCAAGCCAAACGATATTAAATTTTTAGTTTGTCACCCATACTTACCTTAATGAAAGAGATTGAGGAGACAAGTCTGGTGAAAGTTTTGCTGTCAGTTGAAGACTCTAAAGGTGTGTTGGGCCGTTTGTATGGTCTGGTTCAAGGCATTCCCGAAGTGGACGTGGTCGCGACATGGACCAGTCTGAAAGAGATCGCTCTTTCTGTTCACCGTTTTCAGCCCAATGTCTTGGTGTTAGATCTGTATCTTGCCGATGGAACGGCAATGAATGTAATGAGGGATTTTGAATTCTCTAAAAACAAACCCATTCTGATTATTTTGGCGGAACAACCTTATGAAGATATTGAAGCTCAACTGAAAATGGCAGGTGCAGACTTTGTTTTAAATAAATCGTTGGAGTTTGAATTGATTGTGAAGATTTTGAGAAAGCTCAGTGAAAAAGAAAAGGGAAACCAGTTTGCCTTTTGACCCTATTAGCGAGGAGGTGGAAAATGTTTTATGAAGTGCGCATCTACAATGCTAAGAGAAAATTGAAAAAAATACTTTCCAGTCAGGAGCTGAGTCGTCGATACTGGAAAAAGATTAAAGATCAGGATATGGGGCTGAATCCGGGCCAGAGTAAGATCAAAAGTTTATCCGCTGAGATGAGAAGAAAACTGGATGCCCAAACCCCAGAATTTCTACCTCATTAACCGGTTGCTGAAAAAAACAAAGGCAATGGAAGAGAAAATGCTCTCAATATTTCAAAAAGCTCGGTGGTCACCCTATGCAGTAGGAACCGGAATTGGTTTACTCTCATGGGTTACTTTTGCTTTGATGAATAAGGCCTTGGGAGTCTCCACAACCTTTGTTCGAACTGCGGGAATGGTTGAAGGATTGGTGTCTGAGGACCATATTAGATCAAATGCCTATTTTGTAAAATACCTTGGAACTTTGGAAGGACCCTACCCTGTATTTGAATGGCAGTTTGCATTAGTGGTAATGTTGGTTCTGGGAGCGTTTTGTGCATCATGGTTATCATCGACCCGCTTAAGTGAAACCGTTCCCGATATCTGGAAAGTACGGTTTGGTCCTTCAAAGGGCGTTCGTTTTGCAGGAGCTTTTTTGGCAGGGATTATTGTGATGTTCGGGGCGCGTTTGGCAGGTGGTTGCACTTCCGGGCATGGAATTTCCGGTAGCCTTCAATTGGCGGTATCTTCCTGGATATTTTTTCTTTGCCTGTTTGCCGCTGGAATTGTTACGGCCTGGTTGTTGTATGGCAAGGGAGGGAAAAATAATGTTTGAACATTTTTTTGCAAACCCAGCCACCATTTTGATGGGGGGAATTATAGGATTTTTATTTGGTTTCTTACTGCAAAAAGGTGGTGTGACCCGGTACAACGTGATTGTGGGGCAATTCATGTTGAAAGACTTTACTGTGCTTAAGATCATGTTGACGGCAGTGATGGTGGGTAGCGTGGGTATATATGGCATGCGGGCTTTAGGTTTTGACATCGCTTTGCATGTAAAGACCACGGCACTCTTGGGGAACGCCTTGGGTGGACTCATTTTTGGAGCAGGGATGGCGGTATTGGGGTATTGCCCAGGGACCGCAGTTGCCGCCATGGGTGAAGGCTCCCGGCACGCTATAGCAGGAGTGTTTGGAATGATTGTGGGTGCCGGTTTATTTGCTGAAGTTTACCCATGGATAAAGTCTCATATTTTGAGTGTAGGGAACTTTGGAAAAGTGACTTTTGTAGATCTCACCGGACTCTCTCCCTGGTTATTCATAGCAGGTTTGTGGGTTGCGGGGATATTCGGGTTGGTATCTCTGGAACGTTGGGAAAAAAACAACCAATCTTGAGGTTTAGCAATAGGCTAGTTTGTCTCAGGTTGTTTAAATAGAAGTGTGCTAACACTTTTTGCACGAGTATTATTGATTCATAAATGAAGTGTAAATTTTTAATCCTTTTCATTACCTATTAGGAGGTAGCAATGAAAAAAACAATTAGAACTATTTTAATGATAAGTGTCCTGAGCCTGGTGGGTTTAGGTTTTCTGGCAACCCCGGCCATTAGTGGCGGTAATGGGCCAGCAGATGGATACACCATTCATGTTCAAGCACCACACATGATGGCGAATGGCACGGTCGGTGGACCTTATCATCATTTTTGTAAGGGAATCCAAGGCGGTGAGATTCTTCAATGCCTATTATTTGAAACGACTGCTCCCGATGCCAAACTTGTAGCCGTGGAATATTTTATAGCAAAGGACCTTGCTAGAAAGAATGTGCCGCTTATCCAGTGGAACCGGGCATTCCATGATCATCAGGTTGAGATTGATACGGGGCGAGTAGTCATTCTTGATATTGAAGATCCCAAAGAAGTGAAAGCCCTTGCGGAAGCCGCAGGCAAAACAGATGGTGTTATTTTTCACCTCTGGGGTAAAGATCAGGTTGTTCCAGATGGAACGGTGACAGTACCTACCTCTGTGGGTCATGTTTTTCGAACCAAATAACCAAACCGTGCATAGGGAGGGCGGTGTTTGTCCTCCCTGTGTTCTCAATAAATATAGAATTAACTTAAGGAGGCTGGAGCATGTTTGAGAACAAGATGAGAACAGGACTCTTTTGTGGCTTGCTCCTCTGCTTATTACCTGTGGCGAGCGCAGCAACTGATTCAGAAATTCTGAACCCCAGGGTTCCTCCTGACCAGATTGAAGAAGCGCGATCATGGGTCAATCCTTTTCCTTCTACCAAAGAGAATATTGAAAAGGGCAAAGCCCTTTTTACCGGCAAGGCATTTTGTGTGACCTGCCACGGAATAGATGGCAGAGGGTTTAGTGATATCCCCGGACTGGTAGGAAAGCTCCCGCGAAACTTTACTGATAAAGTCTGGCAAACCACACGGAAAGATGGGGAACTGCTATGGATTTTGAAAAATGGCAGTGAAGGAACTGCCATGGCTAAGTTTGTACCTTCGGTGGTGACTGAAGAAGAGGCCTGGCATTTGATTTTGTATGTCCGCTCATTTGGAAAGTGAAGAAAATCTCATCGTTTGATTTTTGCAGTCAAAGGGTTGCTGATAATACGCGGTAGCTCAATTCCAGGAACACATTTAGAGGTTTTCAATTATGAAGAACTTATTGTTAAACAAACTCAATACAATTTCGAGATTGCTTTTTGTTGTTCTTGGGATATTTCTGCTTTTGAATGGCCCTGTCTATGCAGGGGTTTCCCCATCTCCAAATGATGATAAAGGGTTCCTCAATTTTGAAAATAAAGAGACGATTATTCTTGCTCGTCGTGGTGGCTGCAAGCAGGGAGAACAGCATATGGGTTGCGAGCGTGGTGGAAAAGGACATCATAGAGGTTCGAGACATGGGATGATGCACCATGGGGGCAGTGGCCCCGGATTAGATGGCGAGTCTCAATGTCCGCAACCCAGAGCTACTGCCAAAGCTCCTGAATCTTTATATAATGCGACCAACCCCTTGGAAAACTCCTCTGATAATATTGAAAAAGGGCGCCTGCTCTTTCAGTTGGATGCGCAACCCAGTTGCACAATGTGTCACGGCTCAGGCGATGGTTTGGGCATGATGAGTGGAGACATGACCCCGCCTCCAAGAAACTTCACTTGCGTAGAAACGATGGAAAAAATTCCTGACGGGCAATTGTTTTGGATCATAAAAAATGGTTCTCCCGGTACAGGTATGCCTCCCTTCGAAAGCCTTACTGACAGGCAGATATGGCAATTGATTCATTTTATTCGCCAGCTCAGTAATTGATTTAGAAAGAAGATGGTTGCTGGGGTGGTAACCCTTGCTGTTTTTTGATTATAATGGATCCAAATTATGCGAACGATCCATTTAACTCTAATAGCGGCTCTCTTGCTTGCAGGTTTGGCCGAAGCGTTTCATCTAGATAACTATGCGCCGAGGGTTCCTCCTGAACTTTTAGACGAACTTCAGGATATGGATAACCCCTACTCGCCAACTCCAGAGAGAATAGATTCCGGGCAACTGATTTATTTTGGTAAAGGCCAGTGTGTCACCTGCCACAATGTTGATGGCAAAGGGGTGCAACGGCCCGGTCATTCGCCGAGAGATTTTACCGATCCAAAATGGCAGGAGACCCGGACTGATGGCGAACTCATGTGGGTATTGAGGAATGGTAGTCCGGGAACGGAAATGCCGGTGCGGGTAGGCAAGGTTATCAACGAAGAAGAGGGTTGGAGTGTGATTCATTTCATCCGCACATTTTCTCTAAGTAATTAATCGAATGGATTTTCTACAGGTGTTCAATATGAAGAGAGGGTTCAGCAAGGCTGGTATCGTTGGTGTGATCCTGGGAATATTTATATTTGGGATGATATCTGATGTATTAGCGGGACCGCCGCCTATGGGATATGGACATCGGCATCATTTGCGTCACCATCGCGGGCACCATGGGCAGGGGTTTGCCGGTGAGGGCACTTGTCCGCAGAAGCGGTATACAGATCAGGCTCCTGATGAAATCCGTGACCAGCCTAATCCGTTGGAATCCAGCCGGGACACTATTTATGCAGGTGAATCTTTGTTCCAGGTGGATGCTCAGCCGGTGGCCTGCAAAATTTGCCATGGTGTGAATGGTAATGGACTAGGTATCATGGCGCAGGGGCTGAATCCATCGCCACGGAATTTCAATTGCAAGGCAACGATGCGGCATGTTTCCGATGGTCAGTTGTTCTGGATCATCCGCAATGGTTCACCGGGAACGGGTATGCCGGCATTTAAAGATCTTGATGACAAGCAAATATGGCAGATTATTCATTATTTGCGTCAGTTCTCTCAACCTCGAAGAAAATAAAACGATGCTCCGGGTTTTGGCACTGTCCTTAACGCTATTATTGTCAGGGCAAGAGGTGGTTGCCGAAGATGTTCTGCCACGCGTTCAAAGTAGGGATGGATCGGTGCTGTTGGTTTCTGGGATTTGTCCGCAGAACCGCAAAACCCGAAAGGCTCCAGGTCGGTACCTTAAAAAGAAGAACCCAGTGCCACCGACTCCAAAAAACCTGGCCGAGGGCAAGCGGCTTTTTAATAAAGATGCTAAACCAACTGCTTGCAAGCTCTGTCATGGAGCCAAGGGCAATGGTAATGGCAGTCTGGCAAGAAGGTTGGACCCACCTCCGAGAAACTTTACATGCGCTGAAGTGATGAGCGACTTGCCAGACGGTCAGTTGTTCTGGGTCATTCAGAACGGCTCGCGGGGTACTGCCATGCCAGCTCATAAATCCACTTTGAAGCCTGAGGAAATCTGGCAGTTGATTTTATTCATAAAGCAGTTTTTGATAGTCTGAAGTTTATTAACAGGGACGGGAGAATTATTATGAGGCGATTATCAGTTGTATGTTTCGCAGTGTTGCTGTTTTTATTGATATCAATGCCTTCCGCCCTTTGGGCCGGTGATGATGGGTTCGCCGAAAAAATAATTAACAGTCAGTGCAAAAACTGCCACAGGTTTGAAGGTAAACCTGCGTCCAAGTTTGGGTTGAAAGCCCCAGACTTGATGTGGAGTGGCGTTAAGTACCAACGTCCCTGGTTGATCCGCCGACTGATGGGGCAGGAAGACAATCTTTACCCCAACAGTTATCGCTGGGACAAATCCACTTTTTCCGGCAAGCATATGGTATTGATGAAGGAAGAAGCCATAGCGATCGCTGATTATATGGAAAAGACTTACCGTGACCCTCGGATCAAGAAAAGCTTTGTCGACATGTCCACCTTTACGGAAATGGAGGCCAGCTTGGGGGCAGGGATTTTTAAGGAATATTCCTGCATGGGTTGTCACCAGATTAAGGATGATGAAGGAAAAAACATGGGCGGCCCGATCAGTGTTGACCTCTTTAATGCAGGCAACCGATACAATCTGGATTGGTGGAGCCGGTTCGCAGAAAACCCTCAGGACTTCACCCCGCATAGTGGTGAATATCTGGCAGACATCAGCGCTCGCAAGGCACGCCATGTTATAGGTTATGTCATGACCCTGGGTGTGAAGGATTTTAAATTCTACGAACCGTGGAATTCTGCGGCTTTCAAAAAATCCGACGCGAAACGAGGCGCCAAAGTTTATAAAGAATATTGTGTGCAGTGTCATGGTCCTCAAGGTAAGGGTGATGGACCGGGTGCTAAAGGTTTGGACCCAAAACCGGCAGTTCATGCCGATCTGCCACTTTCAGATTACCCAGAGGATTATTTATATAACCTGATTTATTTTGGCGGTAAAAGTGTCGGCAAATCTTCCAATATGCCGGACTGGGGTATGACTTTGCCTGAGCAAAGTCTGGCCGATGTCATCGCTTACGTTCGTTCTACCTTCAAAGGCCAATAATTAAAGAAGGCATTGTGTTCCTCATGGCACAATGCCTTCTTTGAGGCTTTTGCATCATTTTCCCCTTGGATTACATAAGGTTGAGGTTGTTTCCTGTGTCGCGTCCTGCGGCTGAAACTTGTTAATGAAAAAAAATTCATTTTGTAAATTGTGGCGGGATCCTTTTTCGGGAATTATATTCCCTATAAGTTAGTGGTTGAGTTCACTTTTTGTGAAAAAAGTAAATTGCAGTTTTTCCCAGGCAGTGAGCTTTGTTCCCAAACCTGAGCAGGAGGTTCCCCATGTCCTTTATAGAAAATGCTTCCAGCACCAAAGGAAAGATTCTTATCATCGATGATGAAGCAGAAGTGAGAGAAGTGTTAAGGCTTCACCTTGAGTCGGGCAAATACAATGTGATCGAGGCTTCAGATGGAGAAGAAGGTATTAACATGATGAAGTCAGGTGCAAACCTGTTACAAGTTGGGTTGATCCTTTGCGATATCAGAATGCCTAAGGTCAATGGCATTGAGGCCATTGATTACTTGAAACAGAATGCACCTTCTATTCCTATCATTGTGGTCACGGGTTATCCCGACTCAGACTTGGCAGTTTCTTTGATGAAAAAAGGTGTGAAAGATTATCTGGTCAAACCTGTTGAGAAAGAAAAATTGTTGGCCAAAGTTGCCGAGGTGCTGGCATCTCCGCAAGAATTTGATTATGTCTAAACCCTGTATCCATAATAAGAGGTTCCATGTATGGATGCACATCGTGACAATCCCTCTTCTCAAGCGAGAAGCTCCGGGGTAACTGAAATACGGAAGGGCATACGTGCCGGATTAAAAAATAAATTAATCTGGACTATGCTCGGGGTTGGGGCCTTACCCTTGATGCTGGCTATGATCCTTTCCTATTTGCAGGGGACAAAATCCTTGCAGGGGGTGATCGGAGCCAGCTTCAAGGCGTTGGCTTATGAAACTTCTACCAAGGTAGATTTATTGATAGATGGTGAGATATCACGAAATATCCGCCATGCTGCTCACCCTTCCATCCGATCAAGCATTTTAGATTTCAATCAGACCCTCCTTAACCCGGCAACACGGCAAATACAGATTGAGGAAGTAATTTCTGGCTCAACCAAACCCATTCTTGAGTCAGAAGCCAGTTGGGCACTGCAAAGTTTCCAGAAAAGAAAGATACTGTCTGTTCTTGCGACGCAGGCATTGTATGTCACCGATGCCTTCGGGGTTCTCCGGGCAAGCATCAACGACTTCCCCGAATGGCTTCATAGTGAAAAGCCTGATTGGGGAAAAACCATTGCAGGTGGAAAAGAGTTTGTTTATATAGGACCGGTCACCTTTAATAAAAAAACTGAATCTTTTTTGATGACATTTGCCTTCCCGATTCTTGATGAAAAGGAGAGGACGATAGGAGTTTTGCATCATGTGTTTGATGCGAGGGAGTTTTTTTCTGGTTCCATCGAACCAATCACCTTTGGCGAAACGGGTCATGTCATGATGATTGATTCGAGCGGCATGGTGGTTGATTGCCCGATTTTGCCAACAGGATTTATGTTGGAAGATCCCGTTCTAGTGAGGAGTGTTACAGGGAAAAATCCAGATTGGGTTAAAACCATGGGAGACGGTCATGGAGGAGAAGAACTTTCCATCATCGGATTTTCACCTCTACAGCAAACTAGGGAACTGATCACGAAATCGGAAGGGAAGAATTGGTACACGTTTGCCTGGCAGGCTTCGGATGAATTATTCGCCCCCATGAACAAACTCTTTTTATGGATCTCCACGGCTGGGGTGGTGTCCATTCTGCTGATCGGAGGCATGGGCTCTTTAGCGGCTAAGAAAATTGTTCAGCCGATTAGAAGACTACAGAAAGCTGCGGAGCGCATTGGTAAAGGTGAAAAAGTTGAAACCTTGGAAATAAAAACCGGAGACGAACTGGAGGCTCTTGCTAATGAAGTGAATCAGATGAATGATTTACTGCAAAAATCTTTTTCAGGGTTGGAAAGTAAGGTGCGCGAAAAAACTGAAGAAGTCCGTTACCTCAAAGAATACACCGACAGTATTCTCACAAGTGTGCCCGATGCAGTGGCTATATTTGACCCAAAGATGAAAATTGAATACGTGAATGAAGCCTTTGAAAATATCGCTGGTCGAACTGACGAGCAACTGTTGGGGAATCATTTAAAGGATCTGGAGTCTTCCTCTGCCTGGAAGGATGTGCAGGAAGCGCTCATCAATTATTATAGTGAAGTTGTCCCCATTGCTAACAATGGTCTGGGGAGCCAAAGCATACAATGTTATACCGCCCGTGATCCTCTTGCTCCTCGGGAGGAATCTCCTTCCCTGCAAAGCATGAAACAAACTATCAAGCTGGACGGAAAGGTTTTCGCTTTCCAGATTTTTGATATTGTTATTCATGATGGCAGTGGTGAACGACTTGGACTGCTCTTAAGAGATGTTACGGAAGATGTGGAGTTGCATGATCAACTGGCAATGGCGGAAAAGCTGTCTGGTCTGGGTACGCTTGCCGCGGGCATTGCCCATGAGTTGAACAATCCGCTGGTCTCCATCATGGGTTTTACGGAAGCTATTCTTGATGAAAAGGATCAGAAAAAAATTCATAAATATGCCAGTAAAGTTTTTGATCGTTCCAAGCATATGGCGTCGATCATTCTCAATATGTCGGGCTACACACGCTCTGCCGGGTTGGTAGAAGAAAAAGAGGTGGACCTTAATGAACGTATCGATGCGGCCATCGAGATTGCAATTCTTACTTCCTATAATAATGATATTAGAGTAGATAAAAGTTTTTCTGCGCTGCCTCCCATTAAAGCCAAGCCCGAAGAAATTCAACAAATATTTACTAATTTACTGACGAATGCAGTACAAGCGATGGAAGGTAAAGGAGAACTGAGAATATCAACTGCAGGGCAAAATGGAGTTGTTTTTGCGACAATAAAGGATACAGGGCCGGGCATTCCCAAAGAATACTTGTCGAAAATTTATGATCCATTTTTCACCACCAAGGAGCAAGGTAAGGGAACGGGGCTGGGACTGAACATCGTCCATAAACTGGTGGAGAAACATGGCGGAAAGATTGACGTCTCCTCTCAAGAAGGCAAGGGAACGACGTTCTCCCTGACCTTCCCCGCCGCTCGGCGCGGTGTCAGCGTGGAATAGCTTTTTCTGGCGAGCAATAGGTGTTGTAGAAGTTCTTTGGCGGGACTCTGTATGACTTCTACAAAACCCCAAAGGTGTCATGCTGAGCTAGTGGTATTAAACCGTTGCCTTCTTGCCCTGAAAGGGCATGTCGAAGCATCGGGTCTTCTTCTCTCTCAAAGATCAAGCCGGTCATTTTAAGGTTTGATGGCTGGGGTGATTTACAACCTGTAGACCCCACCGCACATTTTTTCATTCCCAAACACCTTGAATATTAACCGTTAATTTCTTAGGGCTTTGGCAAGAAGAATATTTCGCTTGTTCGAACCAAAACCTCTGCGTGAAAGTTATCCGTATTCAAATACTTTCACGCTTTTAAGGGGGTTCGATATGCGAAATTTATTAGTACTGATCATGTTGTTGAGCTTGATTCTGGCAGGCGGGGCAACCGCCTCAGCCGAAACTCTGACAATGGAGGAAGGGGCGAACATCGATTTACAGGTCACCGATGGAGCAAACCCCACACTCACCATCTCATCAACTGCAACAGATGAAAATGTCAAGGTCTCTGCTGATGACACGACAGCGGGATTCTTGAACGGAAAACTAGTTGGAGGAGCCGGGATCACACTCACCGAAGGCAATGGTGGCGCCAACGAAACACTCACCATCGCTGCTCCTGAAACACTCACCACCAAAGGGGATGTTCTGGTTCATGATGGCACCAGTGAAACTCGACTGGCAGTGGGGGCAAGCGGTCAGTTCCTCACTTCAGACACCAGCGGAAACCTTTTGTGGGCCAACCCTGCCGAAGGCGATCAGCTTTTCAATTCTAATGTATTGTTGAACGCTTACCGGACGGCAGGAAATGTCAGTCCACCTCAGGTATTGAAAATGATCAACGGATCCGTGGATGCTTTTAATAGCGAGACCGGTGTTGATGCCACCGCATCTACGAATGAAGATTATGATTCCAATGGAGAAAAATATAAAAACCTGAATCCCATCGGAGGTAACGAAGATATTGTTAATCAAGTTGGACTAAGGTTTCAGGGTATTGGTGATCAAATTGGAGTTGAGTATAGAGTGGCACAGTCTTTTACAACTGGAACAAGCATATCGCTTTCGCAAGTTGATTTGCAATTCTTCGAAAACTTTGGGAGCCCTGTAGGAAATGTGACCGTACGTATCGAAACAGACAGTTCAAATAGACCATCAGGAACCCTGGTAGATCCGGGTGCAACAAAAGCAATAACCGTGGTTCCAGGAACTTTTTCTGTGGGCAACGTAAATTCATGGGTTTTTTCTGGTGGCATTAACTTGAGCGCCTCTACCCAATATTGGATTGTCACTGCAATGGCAAATCAGGCTGTGGATACCGGTTGGATTATAGGTGCTGACCGTGTCACTGGTCCAATTGTTGGTGGATACAATATATCAAACGATGGTGGTGTTACCTGGCCAAGTGGAAATCTGGAAACTGATTTATATTTCAAAGTCCATGCAACCGAAGTTATTACAGAAAATATGACCCTGGTTTCCAATTCGCAGACGGCGAAGACAGAACCGAATGGTGCCAATATCATTCTCATGGCAGAAGATGTGGCGGCAGATATCGTCATCAACACAGATCTCAAAGCTTCGGTGAGTCGTGATGGAGGAACCACCTTCACTCAGGTTACTCTGTCTGATGCTGGAGAATTTGAAAAAGGTAATCTGTTAACTGGCACGGTTGACATTTCTGGTCAACCAACTGGCACAGATATGGAATGGAAAGTTGAAACGCTGAACAACAAACTCCTCAACCTGCACGGTGTCGGGTTGGAGTGGCGGTAATTAGTTAACATTCGTATTAAAAGAAAAGGGGTAGAGCCTTTTGGGCTCTGCCCCTTTTTTATTTTGAAAGAATGTAGGTGAATCACCCCAGCCCTCTTTAATAAAGAGGGAGCAGAAGCCCTTTTTCCTCTAGCCGAGACCGTCCTTTGCTTGCCAATAAAACTTTTTGCTAGCTGGCCTCACGCCTAGTGAATCGTTAACTTCTTATATTTTGATCTTCTGTTTTCTTCGCGGCCACCTAGTTCCTGTTTGCGTTTTTCCTGATACTCTCCAAAGTTTCCTTCGAACCAGCGTACTTTGCTGTTGCCTTCAAAAACCAGAAGGTGGGTGCAGATGCGGTCGAGAAAAAACCGGTCATGACTGATGACCAGAACGCATCCGCTGAAATCCAGAATGGCATTTTCGAGATTACGTAGAGTGGTCACATCGAGGTCGTTAGTGGGCTCATCGAGGAGCAGGACATTCCCACCTCTTCTGAGAAGTTTTGCCAGATGAACCCGGTTACGTTCTCCGCCAGAAAGTTCGCCCACTTTTTTCTGTTGATCTGGACCTTTAAAATTGAACCGCCCAACATAGGCTCTGGAAATAATTGTCTTGCCTGCGACTTCGATATGCTCGGTGCCTCCGGTTATTTCTTCGAACACAGTTTTATCAGGACTCAAGTCGTGGCGGTGTTGATCAACGTAGGAAAGTTTTACCGTGGACCCAAGCTTCAGGGTTCCTGAGTCGGGTTGTTCTTCTCCGGCGATCATGCGGAACAGAGTGGTTTTTCCTGCACCATTGGGCCCGATCAAACCGACCACTGCTCCACGGGGTACCGAGAAAGTCAGGTCCTGGATAATGGGGTCATCATAGCTTTTGCTAATTGAGTCGATCTCAATCACCTGTTCGCCGAGTTGTGGGCCGGGAGCGATCTGGATTTCCAGCGAGTTGTCTTCCAAGTCTACTTTGCGAGCAGAAAGTTTTTCGTATTCATTAATCCGGCCTTTATTTTGTTTACGTCGTGCACCGGGAGTTTCTTTCAACCATTGCAATTCTTTTTCCAGACGTTTTTGCAAGGTCGAAGCGGATTTCTCTCTCTTTCTCAGGATTTCGGCTTTTTGTTCCAGCCAGGAAGTGTAGTTGCCTTCAAACGGTCTGCCTTTTCCGCTTTCGAGTTCAAGAATCCATTTAGTGATGTTGTCGAGAAAGTACCGATCATGGGTGGACACGATGACGTTGCCGGGATAGTTCGCGAGTGTCTCCTCCAACCATTGCACGGTTTCGGCATCAAGATGGTTGGTGGGTTCATCGAGAAGAATCATGTCAGGTTTTTGTAGGAGCAGTTTGCAAAGCGCGACTCTTCGGGCTTCGCCGCCTGAGAGGGTTCCAGCTTTCTGGTCATCGGCGGGAAGCACTAGAGCATCCATTGCTACTTCTACCTGCCGGTCCAGTTCCCATCCATCTGCGGCATCGATTTGATCCTGAAGTCGGCCCATTTTTTCCAGAGCTTTTTCCATTTCGTCGTCCGACATGGGTTCGGCCATTTTTGCGCTGACTTCGTTAAACTCCTCAATCATTGCCTTAATTTCCCCAAACGCCTGTTCTACATTTTCCCGGACAGTTTTCTCGTCGTCCAGAACCGGTTCTTGAGGCAGGAACCCGATGGTGGTTCCCTTTAAGGGCGCGGCACGGCCTTCAAACTCCTGATCTTCACCCGCCATGATTTTAAGGACGGTGGATTTACCCGATCCGTTTTCTCCGACGATGCCAATTTTGGCGCCATGATAAAAACTAAGGTTAATGCCATTCAGTACTTCGTTACGTCCGTACCGTTTGATCAGGTCCTGCATGGTGAAAATATATTCTCCTGCCATAATTCCTCTCTTTTCTTTATTAGACGTACCCCTTCGGGGCATCAATTTTAAGGTTGGGGGATTCTACATCCTCTAACGGAAGTGGATAGCTATTTGCCTCACTCGTTAGAGAGTTTCTTTAATACCACAAAATCGTGCTCATTGTTGAAGACCAATTTAAATCCCGTATTTTCCGCCAGCCACTGGAAGGTTTCTGAACAGTAGAAAATAATGTGGGTGGGGTCGCGTTTATAATACCAGTCTGCAAAGTCTTTGGTCGGATAAAAACGGGTCATGATTGCGAGAACGCCTCCCGGTGCTACCCGGTCAGCAATGCGCGGGATTTCTTCAGCCGGCTTTCTGAAGTGTTCAAAGGTTTCTGTGGAGATGACTAGGTCATAGAGTTTGTCCAGAGGTGTATCAGGAAAGAAGTTAGGATCATACCCGTCGGCTTTGATTCCCTCTCGCTCCAGCAGGGTTTTCAGGACAGGCTCATACCCACAGCCATAATCCAGAGCTGATTTGATTTCGTAAGCTTGAAGAATATTGATTTTTTTCTGAAACATCTGCACATAGCCTTCGCTCTCAAGGCTGTTTTCATGCTCTAGATAGCGTTTGACCTCTTCATCTTGAGAAATGTGGAAGCTTGCCGGAACGAATATTGCTCGACATTTTGAGCAGATCCAGTATTCCCGGTCCTCTCCGGAAGTCAGGTAATGGGCTAAAAAACTGCATAATGGACATTTCATCCTGTTAACTCTCCTGAGACTTTCGGGTAAGTTCGGGATTTTCCTTGATTCTTATCATCTGCTCCATGATAATCATCGAATCTATGGGTGAAAAACTCGTTTTATCCTGCTTCAATAAATCAATAAATTTGGGGAACTTGTCGAATGGTTGCTTTTGTTAAAGGTAATGGGCTTCGTCCCGGGTATGTGATCAAGGTTAAGGGTGATTTATATCGTGTCATGGTGACCGAACATCGCACTCCAGGAAAAGGACAGGCATCCATGCAGGCTAAGCTTAGAAAACTAAAGGACGGAACGCAAACAGAATTGAAGTTCCGTTCCGATGAATCGGTAGAGCGTGCCGAAATGGAACAGATAGAGATGGAATATCTATACGATGACCCTGCGGGTTTATGCTTTATGAACTGCGAAACTTATGAACAGATTTTTCTTGAAGATAAAGTCATTGGCAATGACAAGGCATTTCTATTGCCCAATGCCAAGGTAAAGATTGAGTTTTGTGACGACAACCCCATTGGTGTGTCTTTCCCCGAAGCAGTGGAGCTCGCTGTGACGGATACGGAACCTCCTTTGAAGGGGGCTACTGCTTCTGGGTCGGGAAAACCGGCGACACTCGAAACCGGTCTGGTTGTGACGGTGCCGAATTTTATTCAGATAGGTGAAGTGGTGAAGGTTTCAACCACATCGAGAGAGTATTTAGAGCGTGCGAAGAAATGATTGGGTAAATTGAGAAATCATTGTTTCTCCATCAACTTGTTTGAATTTACCTTGGTTGTGTTTTCCTTAGTATTAATATTTGACTTAAACCGGGGTTTTAATTAAAGTAAAGTGTTGATTTAATTAGAAGTAAATAAACTTATACCTTCTGGCGTCCTGCCTTTGGGCCTCACTTTATCCACGAAGAGGTTCCGTGTGCAAAATGTAATTTCTGATAATCCATTAAGTTTTGTTGAGTTGGTCATGCAGTCGAGTCCTATGGCCAAGGGAGTTCTATTGTTACTCCTGATATTTTCCATTGTGTCCTGGGCAATTATTTGTAGCAAGTTCAGTACCTATCTCAAGGCGAAAAGTGAAGATGGTCGATTTCTGGAGACCTTTTCGAAAACAGAAAACCTGACCCATATTTACAATTTTGCTAAAGAGTTACGAGTCAGCCCTTTGGCTCGGGTATTCCTGACTGGTTATCGAGAACTTTTTGTTTTTCAGGAGATGGCTAAGGAAGAGCGTAAAAAACGCGGTGAGCCTCCAGCTACTGGAGGGGAGATGGTGACCCCCCGAGACTTGAAGGGCATCAGTCTTGCTCTCAATAAAGCCATCAATTTGGAAGTGGGACGGCTTTCGCATCGATTGGACTTTCTCGCAACAACGGGCAGTACGACACCTTTTATTGGTTTGTTCGGGACGGTTTGGGGAATCATGCATTCATTCAGGTCGATTGGATTGCAGGGCACAGCCAGTATAGGAGGTGTGGCTCCGGGGATTGCAGAGGCGCTCATTGCGACCGCTGCGGGGCTAGTGGCGGCAATCCCGGCGGTTATCTTTTTCAATTACTTCAATAATAAAATTTCACTTTTCACATCCGTCATGGATGATTTTTCTCTGGACTTTGCTTACATGGCGGAAAAAAATTTCGTACGGGAGCCGGTAGAAGAAAAATCATTCGATCTTTCGTGACCGGACCTTTTTCCAGTCCTAAAATAAAACATTTATGTTAAAGCAACGAAGACCTTTTCTGGCGGAGATTAACGTGACGCCCTTTGTGGATGTCATGCTGGTGTTGCTGGTTATTTTCATGATAACAGCACCACTTATGCAACATGGAATGGAAGTCCAGCTTCCTAAAGAATCGATCGCCCCGATCAGCATTAAAGAAATCCCTACCATTACTTTAAAGAGCAGTAAAAAAATATTCTGGAAGCAGGAGGAGCTGACAAACCTGATGGGGTTGACCCGTAAGGTAGAGCAATATGTCGAAGCCAGTAAAGATGGCGGTGTTTATTTGCGGGCAGACAAAACCTTGGACTATGGTTTTGTCATGCACGTCTTATCCACCGTTAAGCAGGCCGGAGTGCAAAATATTGGGATGGTGACAGAACCTTCACAGTCATGAGAGTCCAGCTTTCCCCGTCTATCGACTTTAACCAGATGCTTGTGTTTTCTGTTTTTGGGCATCTTTTGCTTTTGACCGCTGTTTTGTTTCTTCCCAAGCCCCCTCTACCTGAGAAGGCCATAGTCCCTGCATTTATGGTGAATCTGGTCAGTGAGCCGGCAGGGTCTAAGGCGGCTGCGCCAAAACGTTCGAAACCCCCTATAAAAGTTGAAAAAACCAAGGCTGAGAAGTTGAGTCCAAAGATTCCGGCCTTAAAGAAAACAGCGGATTCAAAACCTACTGCGGTTAAAAAGGCACCTAAGTCCAAAGGGATTCTGGCCGAGTTGAGTAAGCTGGAAACAAAAACGGCTATTCCGCCGAAGAAAAAAATGGTGGAAGAGCTGGACCAGTTGGCGCGGTTGGAAAAGCCTAAGCAGAAACCCCTTGCGAGCAAACGAGTAAAGAAGAAAGCTGTTACCGAAGAGACTTTTAGGGAATTGGAAGCTTTGAAGAATAAAAAGATAGCTCCCGCAAAGGTTGTTGCACCTGTTCCCCTGCAGGAAGATATTTTGAAGAATTTTGAAGAGCTTAAATTGGAAGAGAGTCTTCTCGAAAAAACACAAAAAGAAGTTTCTGTCGAGAACCAGCAAAAACAGGAGCCCGAAAAAGTTGTGCCTGAAAAACCTCAAGCTCCTGAAGTGGATTTGTTGAAAGAATTGCAACAGCTGGCTAAGTTGGATGCGACACCTGCTCCTCAGGTTAAAGCCGTAAAGTCTCAGCAAAGCACGCAGAAGATCAGCGAATCTTTTGATTCCTTTGTGGAGAAATTAGATTCGTTGTCGGTGGATTCAGAACCCGTGAAAGTGGAAGTCTCCAGTGCCAAACTCGACTCCTCCAGCTTTCAGAGCAAACTGCGTACCTTGCCCAAAACTTCCCATACCCCGGCAGAATCTGGGACAGGAGACTCTTATGTGTTTACGGAAAAAGAGGGTGTTCCTGGTGCAGATATGCAATCGTTGTATGTGGGAATGATTCAGGAAAAAATTTATAAAAACTGGCGGGAACCTTTGGCTGAAGAACATAATCAGGAAACGGTGGTTTCTTTTTTTATTTTTCCCCGTGGAAATATTGATAAGCCTTTTATCAAAAAAAGCTCGGGAGTTGAGGCCTTGGATACATTGGCTGTCAGGGCGGTACTGGATTCGGTGCCTTTCCCTGAGTTTCCCGAGGAGTTAAAGATGTCTAACCTTCATATAAATATATATTTTAAATATGTTCCTAAAGACGAGTAAATCCGGTTTCTATGTACCTCTAGTCTTAATGGTTTTGATGTTGTTTCAGGTTCATGCTGTTTCAGCGGATCCTAAGGTCCGTATTGATCTGCAGCTTGCAACACAGAAAAAAGTTACTTTGGCAATTGCTGACTTTGTTGTGAAGGGTGCGGATAAGATGGGAAATGCTCTGGAAGCGAAAAAAATTCTGAAAAAGGATTTGATGCTTTCCGAATGGTTTTCTCCCCTTCAAGAGCCGGTGTATGAAGAACTGGAAAAAATGGAACGCTCAAGCTCTCAAGTGGACTACCGAAGCTGGCGTCAAGTAGGAGCCCAGTGGCTCATTAAATCGGAATATAGTGAGGTGGCTAACGGGAAGGGCCAGGTTTTAACTTTTCGACTTTATGACGCTGTGAATAAACGGTTCCTTCTTGGTAAGCGTTATAAAGCTTCGCGAGATTTGTTGCGAAAAACTATTCATAAATTTGCCGATGAAGTGGTCATGCAACTGACCGGAAAACGTGGTATATCCCAAACCCAGATAGCTTTTCTAAATCAGGAAAGCGCAGGTAAGGAAATCTACTTGATAGATTTTGACGGACACAATCTGAGGCGGGTGACTCATGACAATACTGTTAACCTCAGCCCAGCCTGGTCTCCAGATGCTAAATGGATTATTTATACTTCGTACGCAGCGCATAATCCTGATTTGATTATGATCGATACCGCCGGGGAACAAAGACAGACTCTTCACCGTCTTCCAGGCTTGAATGCTGCACCGGCTTGGTCCCCAGACATGCAAAGGATAGCCTTGGTGCTAAGCAGAGACCAAAACTCCGAAGTTTATATTTTGAATAGAGACCGCAAGTTAAAACGTTTAACTCGACACTTTAATATTGATACATCTCCCACCTGGTCTCCGGATGGGAAAAAAATCGCCTTCACTTCAGACCGTTCAGGAACCGGAGCCCCGCAAATATATATAATGGATTCAGTCAAAGGTGACCAGTCCAAGGTAACTCGCATCTCTTTCGGTTCAGGCTATAACGATAACCCGGCCTGGTCCCCCAATGGAGATAAAATTGCCTACACATCGAGAGTGGGTAGAAAATTTCAAATCAAAATATATGATTTGAGTACTCATCAGAGCAAACTCCTTACCACGGGCGCTGGAAGTTGCGAACAGCCAAGTTGGTCTCCCGATGGTCGATTCATCATATACCGCAAGAGAGAAAGAGATCGTCATAACCTTTTTATCCAGAAGGTCGGGAATGGCGAAGCCAGGCAGTTGACCTTTTCTGGAAAAGGGCATAGTCCGGCTTGGTCCCCCCACATTAGATATTAATTTACACTCTGGGTAAAAATATAAAAATAGTGGTTGTCAACGGAACAAGTTTGCCTTACCATTTTTATATACCCCTTTATAAGGCTTTTATCTTTAAAAACAAAACGTTTGGAATATCGGTGTTTACGAATAAATTACAGAAGTTTCCACATTTTTGTTGTAATTTTAATATAATTATAGGATGATATTTCTACACGATAAATTTTTAAGAGCAATAGTTTCTGAAACTTAGTTCCACTTTGTATGTAGAAGGCGCTATTTGTTTGCAGAAAGCACTATTTTAGTTAATAAATTTCGGGGAAAATTTCTAGGTGAGGAAAATTATGAAAACTATGAATTGGAAGACAATTATTACCGCAGTACTGTGTGTTTTTTTAACAACGGCTTGTTCGAAAAAGCTCATGCCGCCGGAGATCGAAACTTCAGGGAATGTTAGTGAGAGCACTGAATTTACGGCTTCTTCATCAGAGAGTGATTTTGGTGGTACCGGCGGACCGGGAGATTCGGGTTTTTTCAGTGAAGAGCCTGTTTTAGAAAACGGTTCAGGAGGGTCTTCTTTTGACAGTTCTTCGGGAGCTGGTGGGTCTGAAGGCTTTGGAGGTTCCGGTCCTGGAGGTATGGGAGGTTCTGGTAACGGAGATATGGGTTCTTCCAATCAAGCAAATATCGGTAATGGTTCAAGTGGTTCTTTTGACGCCAATCCATTTGATGGAGGATCAGGATCTTCAGGTTCTAATGATTCAGGCATTCAAGAGTCTCGGTTGCAGTCGTACCAGGCCTCGACTGATTTGAAAGATATTCATTTCAAATTTGATCAGTATGACCTGGATGGTAATACCAAAGCGATTCTTAAAGAGAATGCCTCATTCCTCAAAAGTAACCCAGGTCTGCATGTAGAAATTCAGGGCCATTGTGATGAGAGAGGCACCAATAATTATAATATTGCATTGGGAGAGCGTCGTGCTCATTCCACCAAAAAATATTTGGTTTCTCAAGGTGTGGATTCCAGAAAAGTGCATGTTATAAGCTATGGTGAAGAGAAACCTTTCTGCTTTAGCAGCGGCGAAACTTGCTGGCACCAGAATCGACGGGCACATTTTATGGTTTCAAAATAACCATGTACTGTTTCTAACGATTCAAGAAAGAATTGTATATAATAAGGCCGCGTTGGGGATTCGTCCCCGGCGCGGCTTTTTTTATGATAAAAGAATTCGGAAATCAATAACCAAAAGTTTTTTACGAAAGAGCGGAATCCATGAGGGCGAAATTCATCGGCATACTTTCTTATTTACTACTAGTGTCACTGCTATCTCCTGTTACTGCATCTGCCCAGCTCTTCGGTGCAGATGATGAAGACTTGGCAAAAATTGAATTTGAATTGAAAAAATTCAACACGCACTTGGAAAATTTAAAAAACACTGAACTCTCAGCTTTGCGGGCACAGCAAGAAGATTTTTTACGTCAGTTAGAAGAGGTCAAACAAATTCTTCCTCAATTACAGGGAGCTGTGGAGCTGAACAAATCGCAAACCTTGAGTGGCCTGAATAAAACAAATGCCAAGCTGGATGATTTGGCAGCAGAAGTTAAGAACCAGGTTTTGAGTAAACTCCACCAGCAAAACAAAAATCTGGAGCTATTCAGGGAAGGGCTTGCACAGGATATGGAAAAATTCGAGCAAGCTAGCAAAAAAAACTTTCAGGGGTTTGCTGCAGTCAATAATAAAACATTGGGCCAAGTAGTTCGGGAGTTGGAAGCGCAGAGCGCCACAACTAAAAAAGGTTTCGATGATACCATTGCCCTTTTTCGTACAGATATTATTCCCGCCATGGCTGAGGAAAACCAGACAAACCGGAAAATAATCATGGATCAATTGGCGCAAGCCAACAAGGACACCCAAAAAAGTCTGGAAGCTTTTTCCGCAAAAAACCAACAGTTGAACCAAAGGTTGATTGAAATTCTTCAAGAGAGCCTGAAGCAGGGGTTGGAAACCAAATCTTTGTTGGATGCCATCAAAAAAGACATGGGGATCATTCAGGAAAGTCTTGTAGGGACGAATCAAAATATGGCAGATAGCCATTCCGTAGCTGCCGAGATACAAAAGGCAATGGTTGTCACGAACAAAAATCTTATCGTTGCGGATGAGAAGACAAATAAACTTGCTGAGAGTTTGAAGGCTTTGCAAGTTCAGAACACGGCCTCTAATGATGCGCTTGGTGTTCTCAAGTTGGATTTGGAGCAGGCTGGGGAGTTCAATAAATTAGCCGATGAAAAATTTAATAAACTTATAGACCTTTCATCAAAGCTTGCTGTGCATTCTTCAGAGCTTGAAAGTTCGGTGACTGGGCAGTTGAAAGATTCAGCACAGAAAGAGGATACACGCACGACCAAGGTAGACTTGGCTAATGAGAAGTTATCCCGCCTGATTGAAATTCTTAAGACGATTGTTCAGGAGCAGGCAAAGCTTGACCCTGTTGCTACTACATTGATCGATATCCAAAAAGAACAGAAGGCTTTGAAAAAGGCTCAAGCCGGTTTTGTGAAAGATCAAGCAGCAATCAAAGAAGCGCTCGCCGATTTACGCCGAAAGGCGAATGTCAATATTTCACGAAACGACGACATTAAGAAAACCCTTGGTCAATTGAGTCCAGCCAAGAAGTAGGGCTGGTGGCCGATAGGCTGGCTGGGTAACAAAAACTTTTGCGAGGATTGACCGATTGCTGACTTTCACTGTTCTGCCTCATTATGGCTAAAACCACTACTATTTTTATCTGTCAGGAATGCGGGCACCAGATCCCGAAGTGGATGGGGAAGTGTCCTGAATGTATGGCTTGGAACAGTTTTGTCGAAGAGGCATCACGTCAGCCGTCACCCTCGCGCAATTCTAAGCGAAGCACAACGCCCTCAGTAATAATCCCAATTACAGAAGTGCAGTCGATCGTTGAAAATCGTATGACCACCGGTATCGGAGAGTTTGACCGAGTCCTCGGAGGAGGTATGGTCGAAGGCTCGCTCATCCTGATTGGAGGAGAGCCGGGCATCGGGAAGTCGACCCTCACTTTACAAAGCATGGGTCACTTGGCTCGGCTTGGCAAAAAGGTTCTGTATGTTTCTGGCGAGGAGTCGGGGTCTCAGATCAAGCTTCGCGCTGATCGTCTTGATGCCCTGTCTGAAAACCTTCTGGTTTGCTCCGAGATTTGCGTGGAAGATATTATTCAGTGGGTGGAGAAGGTTAAACCCGATGTGCTGGTGTTAGATTCGGTGCAAACCTTTTACACTTCAGATTTGCAATCCGCTCCAGGAAGCATAGGTCAGGTGCGGGAAGTAGCGTTCAAAATTTTCCAGTTCATCAAACAACGCGGCCTCCCAACTCTTTTGATCGGTCACATCAATAAAGATGGGGCGATAGCTGGCCCTAAATCTTTAGAGCATATTGTGGATACGGTGGTTTATTTTGAAGGCGAGCGCGGCCATGCTTATCGAGCCTTAAGGGCGACTAAAAACCGGTTTGGTCCGACTCCAGAAATTGGAGTGTTTCAAATGGCACCGGAGGGATTGGTGCCGGTGGAAAATCCTTCTGAATGGTTTTTGTCTGAGCGTCCTGAGAATTCTTCAGGCTCTGCCATCGCGGCAACCCTTGAAGGAAGCCGGACCTTGTTGGTGGAGGTGCAGGCTCTGGTCAGCACGTCTTCTTCAATAGGTATGCCGCGAAGAATGGCTACGGGTTTTGATCATAACCGCATGTCTCTATTGATCGCTATTATTGAAAAGAGAATGGAGTTTCAACTGCAGGGTGAAGATATTTTTGTGAATCTTGCGGGAGGAATAAAAATTACGGAGCCAGCTTTGGATCTGGCAGTGGTAGCCGCTATTGCCGGAAGTTTTCGCGACAAGGTAATAGACCCGCTAACCGTGCTGGTCGGGGAAGTGGGCTTGACGGGAGAAGTGCGCACGGTCATGCAGCTGGACGCTCGTATTATTGAAGCCAGAAGGCTTGGTTTCAAACGGTGCATCATTCCGTATTCTGCAAAAAAAATAAAGAACCTGCCTGATGAAGGCATTGAATTATTATTTGTGAAAAACCTTGCGGAACTTTTTGAACACTTATTTGAATAACCAGATATGAAAGTATGCGCGATCATTCCAGCGGGAGGACAAGGAACCCGAATGGGTGGAACGGTTCCCAAGCAGTTTCGGGCGTTGAGGGGTAAGCCTATCCTGCATTACACCTTGAAAACACTCCAGGAGTCGGGACTCATTGACTCATTGGTTCTGGTAGTGCCGGAAAAGGAATTAGAGCATGCCCGCGCCGATTGGTTGGAGCATCCCGTAATTGTTAAGCAAGTTGTTACAGGTGGTGAAAAAAGGCAAGACTCTGTTTTTAACGGTTATCAGGCTCTTCCTGCGGATACAGACATTGTCTTGGTTCACGATGGAGTTCGTCCCTTTTTGTCGAAGGAGATGATTCAGGAAACAATCAATGTTGCTGAGAAATTTGGTGCGGCGATCACAGCTATTCCCGTTAACGATACCATCAAACAGGTAGATAGCTCCGGTAAGGTTGAGCGCACAGTCGACCGAGAGGGTTTGTGGCGTGTTCAGACTCCGCAGGTTTTTCGTTATGATTTACTCGGCGAGGCCTTTCGCAACGCCCAGAAAGATTCCTTCTATGGTACGGATGAAGGGGCCTTGATTGAATATCTGGGGCAGGAGGTCCGGGTTGTGGATGGGTCTGAGTGGAACCTGAAGATCACTCGCCCGGAAGATCTGGTGTTGGGCGAAAGTATTGCGGCGAAATTGTTCCCGGAAGTTTGAAGCCTTTTTTATCACTGCACTCCTAAATAGTCTGCTCCTTGAAAGCTTTTGGATCATCTAATACCTGCTCATAAAATAGAATTTAACCTTATTGAAGGAGAAAGAAATATGTTGCAAGCCGGAACCGATGCACCCGATTTTTCTGTGAATGATCACAACGGAAACACTATTAGCCTGAAGGATTACCGAGGAAAAAAAATTGTGCTTTGGTTTTACCCCAAAGCTGACACTCCCGGTTGCACAGTGGAAGGCCAGGGGTTTCGTGATGATTTTAAAAGTTTTGAGGAAAAAAACGTCCAGATTTTTGGAGTCAGCTTGGATAATGAAGCAGACAACAAAGCCTTTGCAGAAAAATTTTCCTTTCCCTATCCTCTGCTTTGCGATGTGAATCGGGAAATCGCGCTGGGTTACCAAGCTGTAAAAAGTGTTGAAGAACAATATGCGGCCCGCATCACCTATGTGATTGGGGAGGATGGAAAAATTCTTGAGAGCATCGAAAGCGTGGACACCAAGACCCACTCGCAAGGTTTATGCTCCCGGCTATAACCTGCCAAGAGTATGGCAGACTGATATTGTTTAATGCTGTTAGCAGTCGTTTTCGTGGCTTGACCTGTTTGGGCTAGGGCGTTATGATCCATTTTCATTAAATTTCTGGCTGGGAGAAAAATATGGGGTACAAAGAATCTTATATGCCCGAACCCTTGGATGATGGGCAGAAGAAGAAAAAAAAAGAGATTTTAAATACTCGAATTTCCCCTGTCGACTTTGAAAGTATTAATGATGTGGGTGATCTGGTGGAGTCGTTTCAATCGGCTTCCATTCAGGCTAGAAACCTTGGGCAATGCGCTAAAATCTTTGGGAAAATGCTTCAGGATGAGGAAAAGCCCACCATTATTTTAGGGTTGGCTGGTCCACTGATCGCTGCGGGACTGAGAAAAGTCATTCGCGATATGATTCATTACAATATGGTGGATGTAATTGTATCCACTGGAGCAATTTTATATCAGGATTACTACAACGCTCTTGGTGGCGGCCACTATTATGGTAGTCCAAATGCTGATGACACACAATTGCGGGAACTTTTCATCAATCGGATTTACGACACATATGTTGATGATGAATTGTTTGTCGAGGACGATACCTTAGTGGGAAGGTTCGCCGATACTTTGGAGCCGAGAAATTATTCCAGCAGAGAGTTCATCTCTAAACTTTCGGAAACGATTGATGATGAAGAATCCATTCTTGTCACTGCCAGAAAAAATAATGTGCCCGTTTTTTGCCCGGCTATTAACGATTCCAGTCTAGGAATAGGGTTGACGGAGCATTACTATACAGCCCGAAAAGAAGGGCGCACACCCATTACCATAGATTCTATTCGCGACAATTATGAATTGACTCAGATTGTGGTGAACTCCACCCGTACTGCGGCTTTTTATGTTGCAGGCGGAGTGCCAAAGAACTACATCAACGATTCGGTGGTCATGGCCTATATTTTTGGAGTGGATACAGGAGGGCATAAATATGCTCTGCAAGTTACTACTGACTCACCTCATTGGGGTGGATTGAGTGGCAGCACGTTGGCCGAGGCACAGTCTTGGGGCAAAATAAATAAGGAGGCGACACATAGCATGGCGTTTATCGAGCCCAGTGTCTCCCTTCCTTTAATTTATGGCTATGCGTTTCAAAAAGGACTTTATAAGGGTCGTCCTCGACTGGATGTGGAATGGGAGGGTGATACCTTGAAAAAACTTGCCCGCCGCCGGACAACGTCCGGTAGTGAATAGCAATGGCCCATTGGACCGATAGCACTAGCCTGCATATTGCATGAGTGTTACCTGACCACGGGAGTGGGTTGCTAATTTCCCCTCCGGCTAGGAGTTGAGATCGAGAAAGACTCGGGCCTGGTCGATTTGAGGGGCCGTCTCAAGTTTGGATTTGACGTTTGCTACTAGGTCACGTGAGTCTTCCATATTTTGTTTTGGATCGATCTTTATAAATACATCTACAATATTTTTCCCCTTGATATGATGCACCCGAATTTCAGGTTGCAAAATACTCCCCTCCAGTTCTGAAATTAATGGTCGCGCAATTTCTATCAGCTCTTTTCTCGTGATGGGATAGATGGCCTCGACTTCTGCATCGGGTTCGCCATCGACATGAACGAGAACATCTTGAATATTGTCGAAGGCCTTGATAAGGTTGCGCCGTACAATTTCAGCTACTCTATGTCCTTCTGTGACTGTCATTTCTGGGTCGACGAGAATATGTAAGTCGATGAGGATCTCTCCACCAATTACACGGCTACGTAAATCATGAAAGTGAATAACCTCCGGAATAGCCTTTAAAATAGTATGGATTCTTTTAGTGTGTTCATCACTCAAGGCAGTATCCATCAAATCCCGCACCCCTTGCCGGGTTATGTCGATGCCGACTTTCACGATCATGCCCCCGACTATGGCTCCAGCCAGTGGATCCATAAAAGGAAACCCCTGTCCGGCTCCAACAATTCCGATTAAAGCCGCAACAGATGAAATGGCATCAGACCTATGATGCCAGGCGTTAGCGATTAAAGAGGGGCTCTGTGTTGCTTCGCCCACCCGGCGGGTGTAGTGAAACAACCCTTCATTTATGAGGATGGAAAATATTGCAGCAATGGCTGCTAGTAGGCCGGGTATTTTTCCGGAGCCTTCGTTGATGGATTGCCAGGTTTCATGGATAACGCCGATACCAGTTATGATAATAATCAAACCAATGACGGTGGCTCCAATTGTCTCAGCACGTCCGTGTCCATAGGGGTGGTCCTCGTCCTGCGGCATTTGACCGATTCGGTGAGTGAACAGAACAATGACATCCGTCACGAGATCGGAAAGAGAATGGATAGCATCTGCCACCAAGGCGACGCTGTTTCCCAGAATGCCTCCTGCAAACTTGAAAACGGATAGCAGTAAATTGGCGACTGCACCAATAATTATGGCTCGGGTTCCGGGGGACATATGTTGACCAAAAGTAGATTGAAGGTTTAAACGCTATTCTTTTTTTAGTCTGTTTATAATTTTAACATTGGCTGCTGGAAAAGGATATGAGTCTAACTCTTCTATCTTAACCCAATCCCATTCTTCGCATTGAGTGGGCGAAACCCGGCCCGATTGAATTCTGCAAAGGAAGACATGTAGAGTGACCCTGAAACGGGTGTAGCTGTGTTTGACCGTCATGAGCTTTTCATCAATATGGAGAGCGACCCCCATCTCTTCTTTAATTTCGCGAGTGAGACATTGTTCTGCAGATTCGCCAGGCTCGAATTTACCGCCAGGGAATTCCCATAATCCACCCATCAGTCCGCCTAGTTTTCTTTTTTGGATATAGATTTTATTTCGCCGTAAGATAACTGCGGCGCTAACTTCAATTTTTATGGAAGGGGTTTTTTGTTTTCGGGGTGGGTAAAGGTTCTGTTCTCCAGTTTTCTGTGCTTTGCAGTTTTGTTTAAGAGGGCAGAGTAAGCAAAGAGGATTTTTTGGGAGGCAAACCGTGGCACCTAGTTCCATAAAAGCCTGATTGAAATCCCCAGCCCTTGTCTCAGGGAGAAGATTGTGCATGGTTTCCCATAAAATATTTTCTGACTTGCGATCTCCTCCATTTTCTTTTAGTAAAAAGATCCGAGATAAAACCCTTTTGACATTACCATCGAGTACAGGAACTTTTTGACCGAAGGCAATACTGAGAATGGCCCCGGCAGTGTAACGACCCACTCCAGGCAATTTCAGAATTTCGTCCATTGAATCTGGAATCTTCCCTGAATAGTTTTTAAGGATTAGTTGAGCGGTCTTTTTCAAGTTGCGAGCGCGGGAATAATAGCCCAAGCCTTCCCAATGTTTTAAAACGGTAGACTCTTGGGCCTTCGCCAATTTTTGCAGAGAGGGAAACGATTTCATCCACCGTTCGAAATAAGAGATAACTGTTTTCACCTGAGTTTGTTGCAGCATGAACTCTGATACTAGAATACGATAAGGGTTCAGGTCATTCCGCCAAGGCATTTCTCTTTTTTCTTTTTCATACCATGTCAGTAGTTTTTTTTGCAGGGTTATGCTGGAGACGTGGGAATTCATGGGGAATAGGGGAAGTCCTTTGGCCGATTAGTGGTGAAGCTTATAGGAAACCTCACACTCCGATAGCATTTTTGTTCCAAATGACTTTGTGAAGTTGGGTTTGCAGGCGCACAGGTAACCGATCCTCAAGGATCCACTCAGAGAGATTTTTCAGATCAAGTTTGTCAAAAACAGGGGAGAATAAAACCTGATTGGAGGAGGACAGATCATATTTTTGCAGCAGGTCACGGCTCCATTCATAGTCAGCGCGATCAAGAAGCACGAACTTGACCTCATCATGTGGCGCGAGAAATTTTAGATTTTCAAGATGGTTCTTTTTATCTTCTCCACTTCCAGGGCATTTTATATCGAGAATTTTTATAACTTTTTCTGGGACTTTATCTATCGGCAATGCCCCGCCTGTTTCGAGCATGACCCTGTAGCCTTTTTCCAGAAGTTCGTCCATAAGTGGATAAACCTCTTCCTGCATCAAGGGTTCACCGCCTGTGATTTCGACCAGAGGCAGGGAGAAAGATTCGACCTTCAACATTGTTTCTTCTACAGTGAAGTCATCCCCTTTATGAAAAGCATAGGCGGTGTCGCACCAGGTGCAACGCAGATTGCATCCTGTTAACCGGATAAAAACACAAGGCAGGCCCGTGTGAGATGATTCCCCCTGGATGCTGGCATAAATTTCGTTAATTTTAAGCATGTGATTCTTGAATTCCCATCTGGATTTTGGCGATTAAATAGATTATTTTAATTTTACAATAATTATATAGGGAGGTTCATAAAACTTTGAGTAAATTCTATACGGAACTGGATGGAAAACTTCAGGAGTTTATAGCTGATCAGAAAATATTCTTTGTTGGCACAGCTGATACTGATGGCCGCGTTAATGTGTCTCCAAAGGGTTTGGACAGTCTTAAAATTGTCAACGCCAATCAATTGATATGGCTCAACCTTACGGGCAGTGGTAACGAAACTGCCGCTCATACGCTTAAGCAACCTCGCATGACCCTCATGTTCTGCTCGTTTGAGGGGAAACCTTTAATATTAAGAGTTTATGGAAAGGCCAGGGCCATTCATCCAAGGGATGAAGAATGGGCTAAATGGATCACGCTGTTTCCCGAATATCCAGGTTCGCGGCAGATGTTTTTAGTCGATGTTGATTCTGTGCAGACCTCCTGCGGGTTTGCCGTTCCAAGTTTTCAATATCAAGGTGATCGGGAGGATCTGGTCTATTGGACAAATAAAATTGGTGATGAAGGGGTGACAAACTACTGGAAAGAAAAAAACCAGACCAGCATTGATGGTAAGCCTACCCAAATTTTAGAGTGAATTGATCCCGCATATCTTTGCTCTGACACCTGCTCAAAGATAATAAATGCTTTTGTTAGATTATTTTGTCATGTGTATGTATAAAAAAGACTATTGTAATCAGCGGTTTTTCAGACTGTTTTGCAAAGTTTTCATGCTTGTGACATAACTACTCCGATATATGATTTATCATTGGGGTTGAAAAATAACTACTGGGTTGAAAAATAGCTGATGCGCGAATTAGTTGGTGTACGTCCAAAAAGTATGAGTTCCAGTGGGAAAATAATGATGGTTGATGATGACCTGAAATTAGGACAAGCCTACAAAAGAAACCTCAGGAGAGTAGGGTTGGATGTTCAGACTTTTGATTCTGCCCAAAAGGCACTTTCCAGTCTGACGAGAGACTGGCCGGGTATTGTTGTGTCCGATATCATGATGCCCGGTATGGATGGATTGACATTGATGAAAAAAGTGAAAAGCTTCGATCAGGATCTACCTGTTGTTCTTGTCACTGGGAGAGGAAATATTCGAATGGCTGTAGATGCTATTAGAGACGGAGCCTACGACTTTCTGGAAAAACCCGTTGAGCTTGAATTGTTTCAAAAGGTAATGGAACATGCTTTGGAAAAAAGACGGTTTGTATTGGAGTTAAGAAAACTTCGCGCTCAAATAGCAAGATATGACCAAAACTCATTGACCTTGCTTGGTAGCTCACCGGTTATGGAGCAGCTTAGGAAGATCATTGAAAATGTTTCAGGTTCGCAGTCGGATGTTCTGGTATACGGCGAAACGGGAACTGGTAAAGACTTGGTTGCAAGGTGTTTGCATGATCAAAGTGAAAGACGTGATCACCCTTTTGTTGCTATAAATTGTGGTGCTATTCCGGAATCGATTTTTGAAAGTGAGCTTTTCGGTCATGAAGCAGGGGCATTTACCGGGGCAAGTCAGAAGCGTATAGGGAAATTTGAACATGCAAATCGAGGGACTGTTTTCCTTGACGAGATTGAGAGCATGCCACTTAATATGCAGGTTAAGCTACTGCGAGTTTTGCAGGAGAGGGTTGTTGAAAGAATGGGGTCCAACAAACTAGTCCCTATAGATATAAGGGTTATTGCGGCCACTAAGGTTGATTTGAAAAAAGCCTGCAAACAGAACCAATTTCGCTTGGACTTGTTTTATCGGCTAAATGTGATTCAGATTTGCTTGCCCCCACTTCGAACTCGTAAAGAAGATATTCCTCTTTTGTTTCAACATTTTGTGCAGCAAGGTTGTGAGAACCATAAAAAGCAAGTTCCCGAGATATCTCGTGATTATTATAAGAAATTATATAACCGTACCTGGGAAGGAAATGTCCGTGAATTGAAAAATGAAGCGGGAAAATATGTCCTTGGCATGGCGGATGATTTGATGATTGCTCCAGAAATGGATAGTGATTTAGCATCCGCCATGGAAGTGGAAGGCTCAACTCTTCATGAAAGAGTCTTTGAATTTGAAAAGAAATTGATTGAAAATGAATTAATTCGCAACAAAGGTAATATCAAAAAAACTCTTAGCACTCTTAAAATCCCCCGCCAAACACTCCGTGACAAGATGCGAAAATTTGAGCTCCATCGAAAAGCCTTCATATAGCATCCCCTCGCATTACTAACGGAAACCCGTCAACAAAGAGTACTGATAACGGGATTTCGTTAAGTTAATAAACTCTCGCTAGCGCCAGCCTGGTTGTAAACCATTGATATAGTGTGGATTACTATTTTTATGCTTTTGGCTCACTTATTGCTTGGTATGAGTTACTGGGTCAGTGGGGAAAATAATAATTCATCTGAAATTTAGTTGGTAACTATGAAGAAAAAATTGCTTTTTGTAGATGACGATAAAAATTTTTTGGCTAGCATAGCTAGACTACTAAGACCGTGTGAGCAGGATTGGGAATTGATTCTGGCAACAAGTGTGCCCCAAGCTTTTCAAAATATCAGGGGGAATAATATTGATGTCATTATCTCTGATATCTTCATGCCGGGAACAGATGGAATGGAGTTGTTAAAATTTATAAAAAATGGAACTCAGGCGCATACGATTCCTGTAATTATGATAACTGGAAAAGATGACGTGAAGCTAAAACACCGTGCCATAAAACTGGGTGCCACAGATGTATTGTATAAACCAATTCAATTCGAAGCGCTTATAGCACGCCTGTTAAGCACTCTTCTTCAGAAAGAGTATTTAGATCAAGTAACTAAATTTAATGCAACTCTTGTGCAGAGGGTCAATGAAAGGACTCGGGAGTTAGTGGCGGTCAATGAAAAACTGGAAAAAGCTCAGCATGAAGCCGAGTTAGCCAGGCAGACGAAAAGTGTATTTCTAAGAAATATAAGTCATGAGCTGAGAACTCCTTTAAATACCATTATCGGATTTAGTGAAGTGATTTCTTTAAATCTAAAGAAAAAAAATGAAGCGCTTGAGTTTGTTCCTGATTTAAAAAGGATCAATAAAGCGGGAAGATATTTGTTGAAAATTATAGAGGGTGTTCTAGATTTTTCCAGAATTGATACTGGAAAAATGAAGTTAAATCAGGTTCATTTTGGACTGGATAAGTTAATGGGTGAGATAGATATAGCTTTGCAACCCTTGATCGATGAAGAAAAGCTAGCCATTTTTTATGAAGGAGATTTGGAAGGGGCAAAAATATATTCGGATAGGGAAAAAGTTAAGAAAATTTTATTAAATTTGATGGAAAACGCGATCAAGTTCACTGATGCAGGCCAAATAACTCTAACTGTGCTGCGTAAAAAATTAAAAAACAACTTCATCAGTTTTGAAATTTCTGACACTGGAGTAGGCATGACAGAAAAACAGGTTGAAGATCTATTTGAACCTTTTTCGCAAGGGAATTCATCTGTTGAGCGGAGATATAGAGGGGTAGGTTTTGGGTTGGCAATAAGTAAGAGTCTGGCTCATTTTTTGGGGGGAGATATTTGGGTGGAAAGTAAAGTTGGCGTGGGCTCTACTTTTAACCTGACAATTCCTGTCATAAACGTGGGGTCTAAGACAGAATTTGTTGGATATGGAGAGTAATAATTAATACGATGAAATACACGATAACTATAATCAGTGTATTAGCTATATTTGGAGTTGTTCTGGTTTTCGTTAAATTGATTATCCAGAGACATAGATTCAAGCTTCAACTTGCAGTTGTTAAAAAGGAGCTTGAATCGTTGAAAATGGATGAAGAGTTAGACCTTCCAGAAAAGGTGGCTGAATTAGCAGGGGAGATTATTAAAAATGCCAGTTATAAAAATGAAATCAAAGTGAAAGATAACGAAGGTGAAAAAATCCAACAAACAAACGAGTTTTTAAACAATATTCTCAATAGTCCCACCAATATATCCATAATTTCCACTGACCTTAATAGAAGAGTGATCTTCTGGAATAAGGGAGCAGAAAGAATGCTTGGGTATACGGCAGAGGAAATGGTGGGTAAACAAGATATTGAGTTTATCTATGCAAATGAAAAAACAAAAAAAATAATTTCCAGTCATATCAAATCAGTTATTCAAAATGGTAATGGATTAGTTTCTGAAATAGAAGAGAGAACTAAGTCTGGAAAAACTATTTGGGTGAATTTGGCCATATCACCCCAGTTTGATGGCAGTGGAAAATTAATGGGGCTTATGGGAATTGGAGAGAATGTGACGGAGCGTAAACTGATGCAGGTTCAACTTAACCATGCGCAAAAGATGGAGTCCATTGGGCAAATGGCGGCTGGCATCGCTCACGAAATTAATACTCCGTTGCAGTACATCGGTGATAATGCCCGTTTTCTTAGGGATTCCTTCTTTGATGTTTTGAGTTTATTCAAAGAACATATTCAGTTCATTGATAATAATAAAGAAAGGTTATTCTCTCCAGAGCAATTAAAATTAATAGAGGAAAAAAGAAGAGAAAAGGAGTTTGATTATTTGGTGGATGAGATACCTGAGGCAATCAATCAGTCTTTGGAAGGAATTGATCGAGTGAATAAAATTGTTCAAGCCTTGAAGGAATTCTCTCACCCAGGTTTGGATGAAAAAAGGCCCAGTGATATCAATAGAAGTATTAACACTACCCTGAATGTATCCAGAAACGAATGGAAATATGTGGCTGAAGTGGTTGTGAGTTTGGACATGGAGTTACCACTTGTTCCCTGTTATTTGAATGACTTCAATCAAGTGATGTTGAATTTGATCATCAATGCAGTGCATTCCATCAAGGAAAAGAGAGAGTGTGACCCCAAAAAAACCGAGACCATTAACATCTCAACCAAATTGCGAGGAAAATGGGTGGAGGTTTCAGTTTCTGATACAGGCAGGGGAATTCCTGAAAGTATTCAGCAAAAAATATTTGACCCATTTTTTACTACTAAAGAGGTTGGTAAGGGAACCGGCCAGGGGCTGGCAATTGTTCATGCGATCATTGTCAAAAAGCATCAGGGGGAAATTAATTTTGAATCGAAATTAGGAGTTGGGACTACTTTTCGAATCAAGCTTCCGTTATTACAAAAACAGATAAAGGTTTCAGACTGATTTCGGGGTAAGAACTATGTTTGTGAAAGGAGAAAGCTAAATGTCCGCCACGAGTAAAATTAAAATCCTTTTTGTGGATGATGAAGTAATCATGTTGCAAGGGTTATCTCGTTCGCTTAGGTCCATGCGTAAAGAATGGGACTGTGAATTTGCAGGTAGCGGCAAGGAGGCTTTAAGTATTCTGTCAGAAAAGGATTTTGATCTAGTGGTGTCGGATATGCGCATGCCGGAAATGGATGGAGCGGAACTTTTAACGACAGTTAAGAACAACTATCCTGAAACCATGCGGTTTGTTTTATCGGGGCAGGCCGAGGAAAGGGTTTTTCTCCGTTCACTAGGCTCCATGCACCAGTTTCTGGCTAAACCCTGCGATTTTGAGGTTTTAAAAGATGCAGTTAACAGAGGGGTTTCCTTAAGAAGTTATTTGAATAGTAATTTAGAAATAAAGAAGCTTCTTTTGGAAATCAATTCTCTTCCGAGCCTGCCGGATTTGTATTGTAAGTTGATGGATGAATTGGGGTCGTCGGACTCCTCACTGGAATCAATTGGCGAAATAATCTCTCAGGATATGGGGATGACATCAAAGATTCTTCAAGTCGCCAACTCTGGGTTCTTTGGGTACTCTCAAAAGATTTCCAGCCCCATACACGCTGTTCAAATTCTCGGAATAGATTTGATTCAAAATCTGGTTTTGACATATGAGGTGTTTTCCAAACTTGGTGAGTTTAAGTCGGGGAAAATATTTATTGATCGAATTTGGAAACACAGCGTTGCCGTCGCGGCAATAGCAATGTTGCTTTCACGTGAAGAAGGGGCGGGCCAGGAAATTCAAAACTTTTCCTTCACGGCGGGGTTGCTTCATGAGATCGGAAAAATTATTATGATCTTGAATTTTCCAGATAAGTTTAAAGAGTTTTTAGAGCTAAAACTAAGGAATCAAGATCGAAGTAACTATGACCTTGAAGAAGAGGTGTTTGGCTTTAGCCATGCAAAAATCGGTGCTTATCTTGTTGGCCTCTGGGGTCTCCCAGATCCTATTGTGGAGGCCATCTTGTTTCATGAAAACCCTACAGAATGTTCAACAAACACGCTCTCCCCACTTACTTTCCTTCATGTTGCCAATGCATTTGAAGAGGAGGATATTGGTGCGGCCTATTTAGACTTACCCTTGAAAATTGATCAGGAATATTTGAATGAAGTTGGGCTTGCTCACCGGGTTTCCAAATGGGCTGAACAATATCAGGGAACTTGTGAAGAAACAGATGTAAACATGCTTAAACTTTTTTGACTCCACTTTGTGCGGCTTTTGAATTTGCTTGATTGAGTATGTGGGAGAGTTGGCGCAGGTGTGGCTGTTTTTTACGGATCTTAAATTCCTAAGCGGCTGGTGAGAATTTTGGTTCCCATGCGGGCTTTGGCAGTGAAGTCAGACCAGGATCTTAGCTTGGTGATTTGTTTCATGATGTAAGTGGGGCTGCGGTAGAACCGGGCGTGGCACTCATCCTGAATTTGACGCAATTCTTCTTCAGTAAAATCCTTATTCCAGAATTTGATTTTAAAGTCAGCGGTAGGGTTCTCGGCGAATTTTTGCCAGTAATCTTCTGGAACTATTCCTTCATTTAACATTTGATAATAGAGTTCAACCTTTGGGTAAGGTGTGCAGATGGAGAATTGCGCGTAATCGGGCCTAAGTTTCTTGGCAAAATCTACGGTGGCGAACATTTCTTCTTTAGTCTCATGAGGTATTCCAATCATCATGTAGGCGAAGAATCCGATGCCGACTTCTCGGGTCATCTTGCAGGCACGTTCCACTTTTTCCAGAGTCTGGCCCTTTTGAAGATATTGTAAATATTTTGGGGTTGCTGACTCGATGCCAAAATGGATGCGGTAGCATCCGGCTTTTTTGAGTGCCGCCACAACTTCCGGATTGATGGTGTCTACCCGAGCAGAAATTTTAAAATTTATTTTGATTCCTCGCTCAACCATCAATTTGCAAATTGCCAGCACATTTTTTTTGTCGATGGTGATAGTGTCATCGACAAAAAATAAATCGTCGACTCCCATTTTAACCAGCTCCTCAACTTCATCGACAACGCTTTCGGGACTGCGGATACGAAACTTGGTTTTACGAATATCACAGAAGGTGCAAGCCGCTGGGCATCCTCTTGTCGCTTGGATGGTGAAGAACTGCCTACCTTCACCAATAATATGTTGGTAGCTTGAAACATCGACGAGATGACGAGCAGGGAAAGGCAATTCGTTTAGGTCAAGTAGCTCAGTTTCTGCCGGGTTGATATGTGGGATGCCATCCTGTTTCCAGCCAAGGCCGTTTATGGATGATAAAGGTTCTGTTTCCTTGTCCAAAGACAGGGTCAGGCGGCTGAATATTTTTTCTCCTTCACCGAAAACCACATAGTCGATATCTGGAAGACTGAGAGTTTCTTTTGGGTATAAGTTGACGTGCGGTCCACCGAGGCAGACTTTAAGGTTTGGGTATTTGAGCTTCAGGACTTTTGCTGTACGCAGGGCATCGAGTAAATTGAAAGTCATGATGCTCATGGCGACCATATCGGGTTTAATATCCCGGACACGGGCAAGCATGGCTTCTTCCGAAACATTTTCTGGCGGACAGTCGATGAAGGTTGCAGTGTTCCCCGTTTCGCGCTCGTAGTATGCGGCGACATAGAGAAGGCCGAGTTTTGGGTAATAGCCTTTACCTCCTTCCAGTGCTTTTGGCACGGAGGACTCAAGAGAAGTAGTTTCGGGTGGGACGAGGAATAAAATTTTCATGGGATTGAACAACTTTTTCCTTTAAAATTAGACTCTTAATTTTACCACAGAAAACCTGAAAGGACGGCGTGATGCCCATCGTTACCGTGACCAATATGTTTCCTGAGGCCGCATTGGAAAAACTAGGGTCGCACTGCGACTTGCGGACCAATCAAACGGAAGTTCCGCCCACTGCTGAAGATCTAAAGAGATATGCTTCAGAAAGCGCTGTGATTGTTACTTACTTATCGGACAAAATTAACCGGGACATTATTGATTGTGCAAAGAATTTGCGGCTAATTGCCAATTATGGAGCAGGATTCAACAATATTGACGTGGAGCATGCCGCTAAAAAGGGTATTTGGGTGACCAATACTCCGGGAGTTTTGCATGAAACAACTGCCGATTTAACTTGGGCTATGATTCTTGGGGCTGCCCGCCGCATTGTTCCTGCCGAACGATTTACTCGTGAAAACCGTTTCAAGGGGTGGCAGGCGAAAATGTATCTGGGTGGTGATGTTTATGAAAAAACCCTGGGCATAATAGGTTGTGGCGAAATTGGCTCGGCGGTTGCTCGTAGAGCTTCGGGTTTCAATATGCGTGTTCTCTATTGTAACCGGAATCGACTGCCGGCAGAAAAAGAACAAGCATTGAATGCAGTATGCGCTCCGTTGGAAGAATTGCTCCGACAATCTGACTTTATTTCCGTTCATGCTCCTTTGACCGCGCAGACTCAATACATGATCGGCAAAGAACAGTTTTCAATGATGAAGCCCACGGCATATTTCATTCATACTGCCAGGGGTAAAGTGGTTGATGATAAAGCTCTAGTCGAAGCACTGAAAGAAGAAAAAATTGCTGGCGCGGCACTGGATGTTTACGAAAATGAACCGGCCCTCACTGAAGGAATGACTGAGTTGGAAAACCTTATGCTGCTCCCTCATATTGGCAGTGCCAGCTATGAAACCAGAGATAAAATGGCAGACCTTGTTGCCGATAATGTGTTGGATGCTTTGGCAGGTAAAACTCCACGCTGCCTGGTGCCCTCTTGGAAAAAATGAAACTCGTCAAACGTTAAAACGGAAATGCATGATGTCACCATCTTGAACGACGTATTCTTTCCCTTCAACTCTGAGCTTTCCGGCGTCTTTTATTCCCGCCTCTGATTTATGTTCGATCAGGTCTTCCAGGCTGTAAACTTCGGCGCGGATGAAGCCCTTTTCAAAATCGGTATGGATCACACCTGCTGCTACCGGAGCTTTCGCATTTTTGGGGATTGTCCAGGCCCGGGTTTCTTTTTCCCCCGCTGTGAAGTAGGTAGAGAGTTCGAGCAACCCATATCCGGCAGAAATCATGCGGTCGAGCCCGGTTTCGGTCAGCCCCATTTCTTCCATAAACATTTGTTGTTCTTCAGGATCTTCGATCTCCATGATTTCACCCTCTATTTTTCCTGCCAGTGCCACCACTGATGATCCGTCTTGCTCTGCAATCTGTTTCACTTTTTGCACGAGCTCGTTATCCGTGTCGCTGGGTTCCATGACATTGCAGATATAAAGAACCGGTTTGGCGCTCAAAAGGGTCAGGCTTTTTACGTACTCTTTCTGTTCATCATTTAAACCAGTAACGGTTCGTGCCGGTTGGTTTTGATCAAGGGCCTTGTTTAGCATGCCAAGTACTTCTACTTGCATCCGAGCTTCTTTGTCGCCTGATTTTGCCAGCTTTTCAATCTTGGTCTTTCGGCGGTCGAGAGATTCCAAGTCGGAAATTATTAACTCGGTATTGATGGTGTCGATGTCAGAGGCTGGGTCGATGGTATCGCTGACGTGAGGGACATTTCCATCCTCGAAACAGCGAACTACATGAGCGATAGCATCCACCTCACGGATGTGGCCAAGAAATTTATTGCCTAGACCCTCTCCTTTGGATGCACCCTTGATGAGTCCGGCGATGTCAACAAACTCCATAGTAGTGGGAACAATTTTCTGAGTCTTGACGTAGGAAGTGATGATGTCCAGACGTTTATCGGGAACCGGTACGATGCCGCTATTGGGCTCGATGGTGGTGAATGCATAATTCCCAGCCAAGGCTTTAGTACGTGTTAAGGCACCGAACAGTGTTGATTTTCCCGCATTGGGGAGGCCGACGAGGCCGCAGGTGAATCCCATAGAACTTTAATTCCTTTTTAAATTTTTGACTTATTCCCTCGGGGCATGACCCGGAAGGGTTTTAAAAAAAACAGGCACAAGAATACCAGAAAAGCGTAGCCAGCGATGACTTTAAAAAACGTCTGCGGGGATATGAAGCTGAAGAGGGTGAGAAAAATTACTGCCCCGACACTGCCATAAGCCCCTGCGAGTCCGGCAAGTTTTCCGGTAATGGGTTTGGAAATCAAGGGTATTACGGCAAAACACGCTCCATTTCCCGCTTTTAAGAAAATGGACCCCACTATAGCAAGAGTTATAACACTAGAAATTTGCCAACTAGAATCTATTTCACCCATCAACCAATGGCTCGCCATTCCTCCAAAGACCATGATGAAAAGGGTTCTCCGACGGCCAAATCGATCAGAAATCCAGCCTCCTCCAGGTCGAGCCACCAGATTCATGAAGGCGTAACTGGCTCCCAGCATTCCTGCTAAGCCTACAGAGATTGAAAAAGTAGTTTCTAAAAACTGAGGAAACATTGAAACCACTGCCAATTCAGAACCAAAAGTCAGAGAATAAACCAAACTCAATATAGCGATCTGCTTGAACTCATATTTATCTTCTTCAGGAACTGGGTGTTGCATTCGAAGAATATTGACTTTCCAACATCGCAACGCGTTTAGGAAAAAGAGAAATACCAAGCCAAGAATCAGAGCTATGGAAAGGGAATTAGAAATCAAGGAAAATGGGTGATGGGAAAGTTTCCAGATGAGTAGAGATAGAGCCCCATATACGGGTAACAAAAGCAGGATTTGCAGGATAAGGTCTCGGCGCGAAGACACCTCAATCACACCATGCAGATCGACTAAAAAATCCCGGCCTTTACCCGGAGCATCGGGACAAAACTTGTAATAAACTCCTGCCCAGATAAGACAAGCAAGTCCTGAAAGACCTGTTGCTACCCGCCACCCAGACTCTTCAGTAAATAGAATGGCAATCAGTGGAAGAGAAAATGCCGCAAATGCTGAGCCAAAATTACCCCAACCTGCATAAATACCCTGGGCAGTCCCCATTTTTTCATGAGGGAACCACTCTGCGATCATTTTTATTCCCACTACGAAGCCGCCACCGACTATACCCATTAATAAGCGAGTGATCAGCAATGCTTTGAAGTCCTGCGCGAGGGCGAAACCAAAACACACCAGTGCAGAAAAAATTAATAGTCCGCTGAACACTTTTTGCGGGCCGTACTGATCAACCCAGAAACCTATAATGATTCTGGCGGGAATGGTCAGAGCCACATTGCAAATCATCAACACATTGATCTCGGCAGAAGACAGGCTCAAGGCATGCATGATTGTGGTGTTGAAGGGGGCCATATTGAACCAGGCCACAAAGGTCAGGAAAAATGCCACCCAGGTCAGGTGTAGAGTGTTCCATTGGATTTTGCTGAAACCTAACATTCTGTTGCCACTATTGGGATAATTGAGAGTGCGCGCGTGGAGCTAAAAAGAGTCATGGGTTGTATGTAGGAAGACAACGGCGAGGAAAGAGAGATTCTATGTTCCGTTTATCTTTATTTGTTTAAGGCTGATTTGTCATCATTTGATGGGACTTCACAACACCACTCGGAGTAAAAACTATGACCATGTCTTTGGTGATATCGTTGCCCAGCGAGTTGTAGGCATTATATTCATAAGTCCAAACCTTATAGCCGTTTTGAACACCTTTCTTAAAAGGAGGTCCAAACATTGCGTGAATTTCTTTATGGGTCGTTGTTCCTGCAATGATATTTTTATAAAGGGACTCTTTGAAATTTTTTCCTGTGCTACCACAACCGTAAATAAAAAACATGCTGCTCAAGAGAATAATATTCAATATGCGTGCGCTTTTTATTTTCACTTTCTAAGTCCTCATCAAGATCCCACAATCTTATATTTTTCTCGATGTAGTTTTGGGTTTACTTGAAATGTGATTTCTATATTGTTCTGCTTTTCTATTTCTTCAAGGAAACTGCTCTCTTCCTCGAACAGCATGTCATAAACCGTTGGATGCATTTCGATATCGATTTTCTTTTTTGTGATGTTATCGGTTCCTAGTCTTTGGATTTCCCGGATGATTTCGTAACAGACGGTTGAAGTGCCCTTGATATACCCTTTTCCTTCACAGTAATCGCAGGGATCACAAAGAGTTTGCGCCAGGCTTTCGCGTACGCGCTTTCGGGTCATTTCCACCAGTCCGAGCTCGGAAATTTTAAGGATGCGAGTTCGAGAGCGGTCTGGTTTCAGTGCTTGTTTGAGTGCATTGGAAACCATTTCCTTACTTTCTTCTTTAGCCATGTCAATGAAATCCACGATGATGATGCCACCGATGTTTCTAAGGCGAAGTTGGTAGACAGTTTCCTTAACCGCTTCGAGGTTAGTTTTCAGAATGGTATCTTCAGGATCACTGTGCCCAACATATTTCCCGGTGTTGACATCAATGGCGACCAGGGCTTCGGTTTGGTCGATCGTGATATAGCCACCCGACTTGAGCCAGATTGTCCGGCCCAGAGCCCGATTGATATCTATTTCGATACCATAGTGATCAAAGATCGGCATCGGGTCTTTATACTGTTCAATCTTATTTGATAAGTGTGGGAGATATGTGTTGCAGAACTCCAAACACTTATTGAAATCTGACTTCGAGTCAATCACCAACCGCTCTGTATCTTTGGTGAAAAGATCTCGTATAGATCTAAATATCAGGTTCAAATCCTCGTAAACCAAATGTGGAGCACCGAGGTCTTCAGATTGCTGTTTTAGATTTTCCCAAAGGCGGTGAAGAAACTTAAGATCTGAGTCGAAGTCTGCTCGCATGGCATCCTGCCCGGCGGTTCGGACAATATATCCTTCGCCAGGGTTGCCAATTTCGCCGAGCAGTTTTCTCAGTCGTTCCTTCTCCTCTTCTTCCTCAATGCGCCGAGAAACGCTGATGTGGTTGACTGTCGGCATATAGACCAGATAACGTCCGGGAAGAGTGATGTAATTGGTGATGCGGGCACCCTTGGTTCCCAGCGGATTCTTGGCGACCTGTACCAGAATTTCCTGGCCTTCCTGTAAGATATCTTGAATGCGAATTCCGTGATTGGGGCGACCGGGTTTTCCTGCAAAGGGCTCTTCTGTTTCATCCGCCAGGGGAGGCGGGTCCATCTCGTCTTCGAGTCCGAGCATATCGACAACGTCGATATCTCCGACATACAGAAAACCGGCTTTTTCCATCCCGATATCGACAAAAGCTACCTGCATTCCGGGGAGAATTTTGGTGACCTTACCTCGGTAAATATTTCCAACAATGCCTTTATTGGTTTTGTGCTCGATAAATAATTCCGTGACCTGATTGTTTTCCATCAGGGCAACACGAATTTCGCGTTGGTTGGAATTTATCAGTATTTCAGAAGGCATGCGTTCCCTATTTCAGTTTGGGTGATTGAAAAATTATAACATGCCGAGTGGATCAAACCTTGAGAAAAAAAGCCGAACGCTTTTGTTTAGTGTATTGATCTTCTCATTTCAACATTGAGAAGCAGGCCTACTGCGAAAAAATGGGTGATGAGGGAGGAGCCACCATAGCTCAGGAAAGGAAGGGGAATACCGGTAATAGGGAACAGACCAATGGTCATGCCAACATTGAAAATGATGTAAAAAGAGATGGAACTGACGAGCCCAAGAGCAAGAAAAAAACCAAACCGGTCTGCTGCCCGAAAAGCGATGTTTAAACCTTTAAGAATGATAAAAAGAAATAATGATAGAAGAATAACCACGCCCAAAAACCCAGTTTCCTCTGCGAAGACTGAAAAAATAAAGTCGGTATGTTTTTCTGGCAGGAAGTTGAGCCTACTTTGCGTTCCTGCTAGCAGGCCTTTTCCCCAGAACCCGCCTGACCCGATGGCGATTTTGGATTGGATAGAATGGTAGCCCGCACCAAGTGGGTCGAGTTCAGGATTGAACAAAGTCAAAAGCCGGGTCTTCTGATAGTCCTTCAGGAAGAACCAAAGTGTAGGAGCCAGCATGAGCCCACCCATGAAAAGTTTTATCAAAGTCATTCGTTCCATTTCAATGGCGGTCACAAAAACCAGAAAAATGAAAAAAATCATCATGGTGGTGCCCAGGTCGGGCTGGACAACGATGAGACCTCCCAGTGCGGCAGTCATCAATGTGGGGATGATAAGGTCTTTCAAAGTATATTGACTCGACATCTTCCCCGATTCAAAGTATTTCGCCAAAGCTATGATTAACGATACCTTGGCGAACTCAGAAACCTGGATGCTGATAGAGCCTATATGGATCCAACGCCGGGAACCCGATGCGATAACTCCATAAAACAACACATAAGCCAGAGCCAGAAGAGTAAGAAAATAGATTAGGTAGGCATAACGGCTGAACATGCGGTAATCCAGTGTCAAAGCGATGAGCATAGCCACCAGTCCATAGCCTATCCAATAAATTTGTTTGATATAGAGGCCACGAAAAAAAGCCTCAGGACGACCATGATTGGCACTGTATATGGTTACCACGCCGAGAATAGCAATTCCCAAACATGTCAGAAAAAATAACCAGTTGAAATTGGAAGTTAAACGCCGATCAATCATGCTGGAATTTTAGCATAACATATTGAAAGTTATGGGATGTTTTCGACCCTGTTGGGCCGCTAGGGCAGGTGGGAGTTATTCAGGGGGTCATCATGAACCCAGTTTTAAGTTTGCTGCCAGGAAAGAATAGACACTTTATTATTCAATACTGGTGCAGCCAAGTCCCCATTATAGGTAAGGGTCAAGCCACCAGAACCATCGGTCTCTGTTCCATTAACTGTGTTGTCCGAAGTGGTTAAATTGTTTGAGATAAGATACCCTTCAATGTTCGCACCACCAGAAAGGGATGCCTGATCTTTACAGGCGATCAAGCCCTGGGTGTCCTGCTCCATGCTACTCATCTTGATATCATTTCCTGCAATTAAAAACAGGTTTTGCAGATCCGGTGAAAGGGATGTATCTTTCCAGTTTGTAATGTATGCGTTCCCCGTCCAGGAAATACTTTTTTCTACGATTAAGGTAACTTCCCACGGTGTGGTTGAATCGCCAACAGATGTGGCTTTAAAATCGTCTTTAAAATAAAGGTTGGCCTGATTTGGAATAGTAGTCCCAACCGTCGAACTATTGCCCACGGACCAACCTTGGCTATTATGGGAAAATTTGGAAAATATTACATTCCCTTCAACACCTGTTGTGATGCTTGAGTCGGAATTTCTCTGGTCAATAGTTCCATCTGAGTTAAATATGTAATCCGCATATTGTTCATAGTCCGAAGGCTCAAGAACCGGGACATACTCAACGGGTGCGCCAGAACTATCACACTGGTCCCCTGAACAAGTCCCTGATGCGTTTGCTCCTCCACTGATTGTGGGGCCCCCCGATTGGGTGAAATCGCTATTGGTGTGTACAGATCCGCTTGATCCTTGAATCGTTGTTGAACTTCCGGCAATCTTGACATCCCCTTCAGATAAAATGGCATACTGAGATATAAACAAAGGCCGATAAATGATCGCTTCGATGACGGCTGTGACTCCACTTATAGTTCCGGTAGAAGTAAGGATAACTGTGTTGTCAGCATCACTAGTAGTAGCTGTGCCATCAGAGTTGTCACTAATAACAACTGAATAAGTCCCTCCATTACTACCAAGAGCAATGTTGGTAAACGTTCCAGCAGGCCAGTTGCTGCTGTCCAGTTCGTCATTAAAACCATTGCTCGCTTCTCCCGGGCTGTTACCGGAGCCATCATAATTGAAATAGTTTAAGGCCCGATGAATTCCTGCTTCGGCTATGTAGGTTGCCTGACGGGTTTCGGTGTAATTTTTTGTGCGGGTGATATCTGATGAAGAGTATTTAATAGCTGTAAACATTAGCAGTGTCATCAGAAGCATAAAAATCAAACCCGTAACAAGAGCAATGCCATTTTGATTGGAAAGATAACCTGCCCTGAAAAGAGTTCTCCGACAACTCAAATTTTTAAACACATTATCTTTTGGCATATGCATTAATTCCTTAAGGTAATGTCAGTGTTGAAATCCTGAGTGATAGCTGAATCGGAAGGGTCCTGCAAAGTGATCGTAATTCCTATTGTGGTAACTAGAGCCGTTTGAGTCACCCCATAAAAATCAAAAGTTAGGTCAGACACATCGCCTATAAGGGTGATGGGGGTTCCTCCGTCGACTGTTTTCCTAATATTCGTACCATTTAAATCAATCACAACATCATTATATTTATTGATGGTCACAAGTTTAGAACTTGCCCCATAGGAGTAATTATTTGCTAAACCACTTCCCAAGGGAATGTTTGTGGTTGTAGGCGTTCCACTCACTGTGTTCAGCTCTGAATCTCCATAGCTTGGATTATAAATAATGATTTTATCGTTATCGCTGAAGTCGTCACCATCATCAACAACATCGATGTCTGTATCGTTTAAGCTTCCTCCATTTGCTGCGCTTGGAGGTGTGGTAGCACGCACATCACTTAAATTGGCGCGGTAGGTAATCGTTGAAGAGTTTGCTACGGGACTTGGGGCAACTAATCCTTCTGTCGGAGGCAATCCAAATCCAATCTCCTTCAACTCCTGAACAAGCACTTTAATTGCGTGGCGCCCTTTGGCCCGTATATTGGTGGAAGCATTTTCCGTTTTTAAAACAGTCTCTTGCTTAGTGAATACATATACTGCCGCACCTAAAATAAGAACTCCGAGAACCCCAGCGATCATCATTTCAATCAAGGTGAACCCACGCTCATTTTGTAAGTTTTTAGAGGTATATATCATAAGTTAACCATTATTGAGAAATCAGAGTATCCAGACTGATCGTTTGATTGCTGTCCCATAAAACCGATACAGATACAGTGTGAAAATTCGTCAATGTGGCATCTTCAGTAATCGTCCATGAACGAGTATAAATAGCTTCTGTAGTTCCTGTATTCCCATCCACATCAACCACCTCTCCTCCAGCGTTGGCAGTCCAGACTCCTCCAGATTCAGTCGGAGAGGCCAATGTATCTGCCCCTGATAAAGAAACAGTTAAAGCAGTATTTCTTATAGACTCCATTTTGTCCTGAGCCAGAGTTACAGCTACGGACTCTTTTTTACTTTGCGCATTTTTACCAATAACATTTCCCGATGTCATAACGTAAGCAATCAGACCTGCCACAATGATCAGAGCCGCAATGAGAACTTCAACGAGACTAAAACCGGAATTATTTTTTAAGGGGTTCATTATTAGATCTCTAGATTAATTGTGTCTAGCTATGACCTTATAAGTATGGAGGAAAAAGTTTGTCGCGCAACCCCCACAAAAGGGGGTTGCGCTAAAAGGACTGATAGAGCGTTTCCTTTTCTCGGTTGGGGAGAAGACTACATTCTTAATGGTTGTGGTGTTTGTTAGTCGTCATGAAGCCGGGGTGACGACTACCTCATCAAAGGTTGTGGTGCTTGTTATTGTGGTCAAAGCAATTTCTCCCTGGGAATAGTCAGTGTTAGTTATAGTAATGTCCCAGGCGGCAGGTTCAGCTGTGCCTGCTACCCAGAACTTAGCCTTGAGTTCATCTCCGTTGGCACTGGCCATAAGGGTATAGTACGTATTATTGGTAAAAGTAAAAGTGGAGGAACTGATCAGAGTGGTTTCACCACTGTCATAACTTACCAGTTCCAAAACATACAAGTCATCGTTTGGATTACCTCCGCTGCAGTTGCTTGAACAGGATATTTTTGCCATGTAATATTGGTTGTCATTTTGATATCTTAGAACAAGGCTTACATATTCACCCGACGAGCCTAATGAACCATTGCGCTTGATATCTACCTGGGCTACATAATCCTGCCAGGCTGCACATCCATTGCGGGAGAAAGCAAATCCGTTGGAGGCCGTTTTGTATTGACCCGCTGCAACATTCCAGTTGGCAGTACCTCCTTCGGTCCAGTCATCGCTATTTCCACTTTCAAAGTTATCTTGAAAAATACCGGTCCCCGATTCAAAAGACACTGGAATAGCACTGAATACCGGGTATTCTTCTCCATCCACATCAATTAGCGTGTTGGCGGAAAGAGTCGCCGTAACGCTGGGTGATGACCAGTCATAAGTTAAGGTTGTGGTTGTTTCTCCTGCGCTACTTGTAGGACTCGAGATCGTCGGGCTTACTGTGCCATCACTGGTGTTAAAGTTGACGTTCAAACCGTCAATGCCAGTTCCTTCTGAATCCAGAACGCTCGCAGTAATGGTGGTCGAAGTGTCCGGGCAATTGACCGGTGTGGGATTAGCCACTAAATTGATTTTTCCCCAAGGAGCGGTGACCAGGTTTCTTGGGGAGGTGACTGCTGTGTAAGTTTCACGATGGTAGCGGTCGCTATAAGCAGTTGTGCCTCCTGCAGTAGCAACACTGCCCGTATAATACGTGCCGCTGTTCACGTAGTTTTCGTTGGGGTCTTCATCCTTGGACCTTGTAACGACTTCAATAGTCACCTTTCTAATCTCATTTAATTCGCTGGCTAAAAGGGTGTAAGGCGGAACCGGATTTTCGTCAGCATCAGTGGCGACGTCTATTGGCAGAGGGTCCCCATTTTTATCCCAATAGCGGATGATCAAGTTGTCGATATTGCGAGCCACTTTACTTTTTGTGACATCTGAAGTCCCTTGATCAGGAGTGATGCGATAAAAGTGAAATGGAGGATTTTCCAAGCCTAGAGAAATTGAGTAGGGCCGTGTTTCTGTGCTGTCTACCTCACCATCTCCATCGTCATCAAAATAGGGGTTGATCGAGAAGGGGGGGCTGAGGGTAGAGTTGTCGGGATTCGAGACGGCATAAGTCATGACTTCATCATTTTGAATTGTGCCGTCATTGTCGTCATCAAAAACCATGGTGATGTAATGGTCGGATGCGGCGAGAAATCTTTTGCCTCGGGTGACGTTGTAGCCTGCGTTCTGGACGCTACGGGTTATAAAGTCAACAGAAGCTCTACCGTTGGCCTGCATTTGGCCTAACTGGCTCTGCCGTGAGAAAGTATTCTTTTGCGAAGAAATGATCCCTGCCACGAGGCCAAGCATGATTAATGAGATTGCAGACCCTATTAGCAATTCGGCCATGGTGAATCCGCGCTCATTCATTCCCCATTTTGATTTTTTTGATGACTGATTCATTTTATGTCCCTCGTTGTTCGATGACTATTCGAGAAAGCCCACCCGCTCCACACTGAAGATGGAAGGAATAAAAGGCGGCCAGAAATCAGGGTCCTGAAACCGAACATCCCAGCCCCAGGCACGGCCCGGAGGGTTATATACATTTGATTTTCCCCATCTTTCTGTAGCTTGGGAACTGGTCCACAGGTTGATAAAGCTTCCCCGGATATTGCAATCAATGCCACTCCATCTTTCCTGAAACCGTGGATAATTTTCAAGTCCTCCGCTGTAGTTCCCACCCCCAGCAGGAGTGGGAACATTACCGCCGAAGAATGCTGCATTGAGGGTGGTCGTGGTTGCGTCTGTTTTGCTACTGCAAGATGTTCTTCCAGTGAAACTGTTAGAGAGAATATTGAGAGCATCGCTGATGACTGCTACGCCCTTGGTATCAATGGTATTGAAATCACCCTGGATATAAACAGGGTTGTCAGTAGCAACTGTTGTTTCATCGGATAATTGGGGGGCTGAGGTGGTATCAAGTTTCATCAGACGAATGGCCTGAAGATTGGTGTCGCTATTTGTATACGTTGCATCTGGAGAGCGAGAGGTATAAATCAGTATGCCATCGCCCGCTAAACTTAGACCTTGATCGGCTAGATATTCTTCGTACCATAACTCCAGGAGATTGAGGTCGATATTCGTGGTGTCGACGTCCCGCTCCTCTCGGCAGTCTCGGAAGGCTGAAGTTGTTTCTGTAATCGCGTCAGCCAAACCGGTGGACGTTCCCGTTGAAGACTCCATCGCTGCAACCAGAGCGGTGACATTGGTGTTGGCGTTAGGCCGGGAAACATAAACCTCTATGTTTCCGGTACCGACACCTCCTGTGCCGACAATCGTTATTCCATCAATGGTTGTTCGTTGTGGGTCGCCAGACCGGCTTTCGTAAAAAGCACCTCGTTTGAACAAGGTTTGACTGGGAACTGAATAAGGTTCTTCATTGATAAGGAGGTAATTGTTGAAACGGATTTCCTCAGTGTCCTCGTTGACAGAATTGATTGTTGCTGCAATATTTTGAGTGGGGGAAAAAGTGGTTCCCGTGTTAGAGGTTTTTACATAGACTTTGTTATTCGCGTAAGGGCTTCCATTGTTTTTACGTTTCAAATAGATGTTTCCCGCAGCAACGATGGAGTGTGGTGACAAGTTATTATCGGTATCGTAATTTCTCAGGTTAAACGTGCTACCGGCGCCAATATATATGTCGCTGTTTGAATGAATCCGTCCCCAACTATTCATAGTTGGTCCTGGAAGAATTTCCAGATCGGCATCGTTTCCTGATCCACCATAAAAGATATAGTACTGGACTAGAGGGGTCTCCAGAACCCGAATTTGTTCGTTCACGGTTTCTCTGGAGGAATCTTTGAGTGATGTTGAGTTAGCTTGAATATCGAAGGTGTGAGCGTAATGATAGATAATGGTATTTCCCACCACTGTCTGATAGAGAAATCGCTCGACCGGGTTGGTTATATTATAATTGACAGCATAGTTGCGGTAATCGGCGACGGAAATAAAACCGTTAGCATCTGAGCTCGAATCATCGGCTGAAGTTGTGTAGACGCTAAGGTTCTCAAACTCAGAGATGATATCGTTCACGGCCAGGTCGAGCCCGACCTCGGCAGAATAAAAGGCATTTCTTCCTTTTTTATGGGAGTGAGAGGATTCGAGGTTTAATGTGATTGTCTGCAATGAAGCAATAGCAATTGCTGCCATTGCAGCCAGAACAAACATATACACAACTAGGGTACTTCCTCGTTCCTGTCGAATTAGTTTTAAATGCGTTTTCATCATTCTATGAATTGCCTCCTGTGAAGTACCGATGCCATTTCCACATTTTTGCTTTGCCCCCGGCTGTCAGTCCATACTGTTGTGACCACTACTTCCAGCATATGTATTGATGTCGGGTCATCAAAGTTTTCGGACGAGCTTGAAGGATAAACTTGGAGATTTGTGGTGATGGTGAAATCCCCGTCGGTCTCAATTTTTCTATAGTTCTGGTCAGTGATTTCAGCGAAAACTTCATCCGTTAAATAATCAGTCGTGAGGTAGTTAAAACCATACGCGCCTCCTGTGGGCTCATTCGCTCCGTAACGCTTTGTGTTCTCAATTTTATTTGTGGTTTTCAACGTGGCCTCGGTGATCAATCTGGAATTATCCTGATGATAAATGACCGAACTGGCGGTTTTAATCAGGCCAAAAATACCCACGGACAGAATGACCATGCTGACCACCACTTCAATCAATGTGAATCCCTTCTGATCTTGATCCATGTCCACTGCAATGCTGGTTAAGTTTTTCATGTTTATTTCCAAGGAGGCGTAACGCTTCCATCATAAGTCCAGTAATCCACAGCACCGGTAGCCTGAAGTACACTGATGGAACGTGCGCGGTCATTAGTGCTGCCGATATCACTCGTGTGCAATAAGAACACCGAACCACTCGCGTTGGACTGGCCTCGGGAGTCGAAAGTAACTGTTGTGGAACCGCCAAAGGAAACAGCTGCGCCAATGGCATTGCCATCCACATCGTTTCCGGTGTTGTAAGCGAAATTTATATCATTTTCCAAGGCTACGGATTTCACAGCCTCTCCAGAGTCTTGGATGCCGTCCTCATTGGTGTCGTTATGAATTGTGTAGGTGTGACTAGTCGTGTTGAAAGCGACTCTAACGATATTGTTATTTTTGACAGCAGAGGTGCGAGCCAACATCAAATCAAAATAGACCTTTTGTGCTTGACCGTTTATCTCGTGTTTCTCTTTCCATTTTGAAAAATTTGGAGTTGCGATCGCCATGATTACTCCGAAGACCGCTAAAACCATTATGGTTTCAATTAAAGTGAAACCTTCTCGAGATTTAAGGAGTTGTCCTAAATTCTTAAAATCTTTTGCTGATATCATTCCCGTTACCATTTATTTATTCTCACTTGTGGTTAAAGCAAAATAGAGACCAAACTTCCAAGCATGTTGTAAGTGGTCTAGGGTATGCCTTTATATTCAGCTATTTGCGGGGTAGAATTTTCTTATCCCCGCAAATAAGGAATTCTATATGGGTGCGTATTTTTAGATGTAGTGTCTTATTTTAGACGCTTTTTAACAATTTTTGTTCTTATTTTTCTAAGAATATCATCAGGTAGGGGTAAATTGATCGCCTGTTTGGGGGGGGGTATGGCCTAAATTACAAATACTTGCGCTGGTCAGTCCGGTTGGATTTAACCCGTAGCTGATAAGGCATTGTTTTTTCCGGGCACTCAATAATTCGTTTGCTCTGATAGGTAGACCTAAATAGAGTAGAAGACGATTTCTTTTGGTGTGAGGTGTTTGGATTGCGTATGCTATTAAAGAATAAAAATAGTTGAATGATTTGGAGAACTATAATGAACAACCCGAATCAAGACAAGGAACAGAAGCAAGAGAAGCCTCTGAGCGATCAAGAGGTTAAAGATAACCCAAATGGTGAAAATAAACCTTCACGTTTGGCGGAACGTAAAGGGCAGAGACCGGCATTCCCCTTCAGGAGAAAACCGGTTAAATAGATATTTTGTCTAGTTGTGATTTTTGGAGTACCCGTTGAAGCACACTAAATACCTTTTTATTAAATAAAAAAGAAGAACCTTCAAGTAGAAAGACCGGATTATCTAAAATGAAAGATTGCCCCTGTGGTTCGAACTCCCCCTTTACTGATTGTTGTGGCCTATTGATCCGAGGTACCGGATACGCTGATACGGCTGAGGATCTGATGCGGTCGCGCTATACCGCGTTCACTCAGAAAAACTGGGAATATCTGGTTATTACCAGTCACCCTGAAGAAAAAAAAGAAATGGCCAGGCTGGGGCCAGACCTGATCGACGACGAGGTGGTTTGGAAGAGGCTGGAAATTGTGAATACCCGAGCCGGTGGTCATGAAGACTCTGAGGGGCAGGTAGATTTTGTTGCCTATTATACTAAGGAAGATGCTGAACAAACCCTGAGAGAATCCTCTCGTTTTTATAAAGTCAATGGTCGTTGGGTTTATAGTCGTAAAGATTCTACCTTGCCTCCTGTCGCGACCTCGCCTCTGGTGAAGCCCAAAACTGTTGTTCGTAGTGAAGCCAAAATTGGCAGAAATGACCCTTGCCCCTGTGGGAGTGGAAAAAAATATAAAAAATGCTGTGCCTAGCCTGGGCTTAACTGGCATCAATCAATAAAGTCGTAAAACCCTCCCGGAAATCGCAAAAAACCTGCCAAGAGAAACTTTATTAGATGCACCCTTTATCTTTAGAACGAAGACTTTGAAATATTGTTAAAAATCAAAGAGTTGTTCGGGTTGCGTAGTTTCTAATCGGGAACCCCAAAAGCCTTTAATTATCGTGTGTTAGAGAAAGTGTACCTGCTGTTTTCCACAGGTTTTGCACAAATAATGTGGAAAAGATTTTCCCTGATATGGGGGCCCTTTGAAACCCTTGTCAGGCAAGAGAATTGAGATGAGTATAGAGAATAAACCCCGCTGCAAAGGTTGATCTTGATGATGTTTACTCAACACCCTTAAACCATTGGCTTTACCTAGGCAATAAGGGAGTCGAATTTGGTTTGTTCAGATATATTAAGGGCAAATCAAGCGTCAAAATTCGGGTACCTTATTTCCCCCTACATCTAAGCCTCCAGAGGGTTAAATCATAATGTCGATGTTGCAATGTTTTTTGACGGACTGATTATAGGGGGAAAAGCCTGACGGGATTTTGATACCCTTTCCTTCCCCCTATTATAGGCATCTGTTTTAAATTTTTTTTAAACTTGAAAATTGTGGAAAAACCACAGACTCCTCTTTTTGGGTCGGTAGTTATTCGACATGAATGTGAGGAAAATTTAAATCATTGAAAGCAAAGAGATATTTCTCAGTCTTCCAAGGAGAATCTTTTGCTGAGGGGGATTTTAAAATATCAGAACGCTGATATTCAAAAATTTTCCACAAATAACTCACAATCAGGAACCGTGAGAGAACTTGAAATATTACGCTTTAGTCTGGTTGGTGAGTGAACTTTATTGTTCTAGCAGGGCGTCAATTTTTTCAGAGGAGGAATACCCGTGGGATTGTAGGAAGATTTCCATATCTGATGGAAGTGGTGCTTGAAATGATAAGCCTGAGCCCGAAATCGGGTGTTTTAATTCCAATTTATGAGCGTGCAAAGCCTGTCTGGGCATTTTCAGCTTAGGGGACTTCCCACCATAAAGTTGATCCCCGATTACGGGGTGGTGGATCGAAGCCAAATGAACCCGAATTTGATGGGTTCTTCCTGTTTTAGGCCAGAGCTTCAGATAAGACCAATCTTTGCCTCGATGTACGACCTGATATTCCGTGTAGGCTTCCCGGCCGTTTGAGGCTCTTGTGTCCATTTTTTTACGGTGAACTTTATGCCGACCGATGCTGGTATGGATTGAACCTGTATCCTTTTTAACATTGCCTTTCACGAAGGCAAGATATTCTTTGTGGATTTCGCGTTTCTTGAATTGTGCTGCCAGATTTTTGTGTGCGGCTTCGGTTTTGGCAACCATGACCAGTCCCGAGGTGTCTTTATCGAGCCGGTGTACAATGCCGGGTCTCTCGACCCCGCCAATCCCCGACAGGTCTTTGCAATGATGCAGTAATGCATTAACCAGTGTCCCCGTATAATGCCCCGGTGCGGGGTGAACCACAATGCCCGCGGGTTTGTTCAGGGCAAGGAAATATTCATCTTCAAAAATAATATCCAGCGGGATGGGTTCTGCCACAGTGTCGAGAGGAACCGGGGCAGGAACCTGAACGGTGACTTGGTCTCCTTCCCGAACTTTATATCCAACAGGTCGCACCACACCGTTGACCGTAACTCGGCCTTCAATAATCAGTTTTTTCAGTCGCGACCGACTGATCTCTGTCTGTTGGGTGGATAGAAAAACGTCAAGCCGTTCCCGGCTGGCAGCTGAGTCTATTTTGAAATCGTATTGTTCCATTGTTAGAGGAATTCGCCGCCATCGACAAAAAGGGTTTCACCGTTCACAAATGTGTTTTCCATCAGATAGTCCAAAGCTTTAGTGAGGTTTTCCAAATTGCCATGGGTGCCTGTGGGAACTTTTTTTGCGGCCTTTTCAAGATAATCAGGCGGACCTCCCTGAGGGGGGAGGATGAGTCCCGGCGCGATGCCATTGACTCGAATAGACTTCCCCCACTCCACCGCCGCCAGCTCGGTTAAATGTTTCAAACCCACTTTGCTGACAGAATAAGCTGCGAATGTGGGCAGAGTTTTTGCCACACGCTCATCGAGAATATTGACGATCAAACCTTTGTTCACTTTGCGTTTGTACTCACGCATCAGCAAATAAGGCGCCATGAGATTAAGGTTGAGGGTGTCGACCAGGGTTTCCAGCTGGGTCTGCTCTACATTTTCCTGAATGAAATTGGCCGCAGAATTGACCAGCAGTTCTACATCATCAAAATCTTTGAGGATTTTGCCGATGAACAATTCAGCCTCTTCAAGGTTTCTCAAATCTCCCGCATAGCCCTGACAATGAACTCCTTGAGCTCGCGCTTCCTCGATAGTTTCCTCGCTTGCCGTTCCTGAGCTATGATAAAGCAGAGCGATATTGAATCCCTTTCGGGCTAGATGCAGAGCCATCGCCCGGCCGATGCGGATAGCTCCTCCTGTCACAATAGCTGTTGGCACTTTTGTTCCTCACAAATTGCTTATGATATACTCACCCGCTAATCATCAATTTACCATAAACCGGGTTCTGCAATTATAGAAACCGATTCTTTATAGACCCGATACATTTTCAGGAAAGAGGAGCGATTAAAAAATGAGTGAGAAGAAATGCGTGAACATCGCCGTGCTGACAGTTTCCGATACCCGCACCGAAGAGGATGATAAATCCGGCCAGACTTTAGTCGATCGGATCAAAGGAGCCGGGCATCATCTGGTGGAAAAGAAAATCATCAAAGATGAAATAGACCTGCTTCAGGAGCAATTGAAGAAATGGATCGCCAGTCCCGATGTCGATGCCGTGATCGCTACAGGTGGAACAGGGGTGACAGGGCGCGACATCACTCCCGAAGCTTTTGAGGCGTTGTATGAAAAGTCTATTCCCGGATTTGGTGAACTGTTCCGTATGTTGAGTTATGAAACTATCAAAACATCCAGCCTGCAATCGCGTTGCACAGCCGGGGTTGCTAACGGTACCTTCCTGTTTGCCTTACCGGGCTCTACCGGGGCCTGCAAAGACGGGTGGGACCAGATTCTCGTTCACCAACTCGATAGCACTCATAAACCCTGCAACCTGGTTGAATTAATGCCACGCCTCCTAGAAAAATAACCTGCTAGCCGCAGGGGCAATTGCAATAGCATTCATGAGCAGACAAATAGTTGGCTCGGCTGATGGAGCACTGCTCAAATCTCCCCTCCCTTCATAGGGAGGGGCTGGGGGAGGGTTGGCTTAGGTTTTCACCCCCTCTTTATTAAAGAGGGCTGGGGTGATTTACAACCAGGGGTTTTGGTTAAACCGCCTCCGGTCGTAGTCCGGTTGATTTGATAAATGAAAAACTGTTATTCTTATAGTCAGGTTTCATCCCCGACATAAACACCAGGAGATCAAAATGAAAAAGATGTTTTTCGCAGTTCTATTGCTCGTTATGGGAATGTTATTTTCTTCCACCGCTTTCGCTCACGAAGGTGAGGATCATGATAAAAAAGTGTATGAAGAAGGCAGTGGCGGTGCCGCGATGGAAATGGATCATAAAGCTAGTGGTATGGCTCATGAATACAAAGATAGCGGTGAGCATTCCAAAGAACATTACGAAAAGAAATACGGTAAATATGAGCATGAGAAAAAAGAGGCAATGGAAGAAGGTAGCGGCATGAAAGAAGACGCTCACCAGAAAATGCAGAAAGAGATGCATCAACGTAAAGAAGAAGGAAGTAAAATGTAGAGACACCACTAGGCACCCACTCACGTGGGAGCTAGTTAAAATACAACCCTCTTCCCGATTCGGGGAGGGGGTTTTTTGATTATTCCCCCTTCCCCGAAATGTGGCTGGGGGGATTTGGGTTAAACCTCTTTATTTTTTATCTGCGTTCATCTTTGTTTACCTTACTTATATCCAATAGGGTCTTTGACCCTAGCCTCTTGAAAACCTTTCAGGCGCAATTGGCAACTGTCGCACACGCCGCAGGAAATTCCTCCCTCTGCTGGATCATAGCAACTGTGGGTCATGGCATAATCCACTCCCAGCTCCAAACCTTTCTGGATAATTTCTGCCTTGCTCAATTCGATCAGAGGGGTATGAATTTTTAAAGACTGTTTTCCTTCAACGCCTGCTTTGGTGGCCAGGTTTGCGAGGGTTTCAAAGGCTTTGATAAATTCGGGTCGGCAATCGGGGTAGCCGCTATAATCAACAGCGTTGACTCCGATAAAAATATCGCTGGCTTCTTTCACTTCTGCGTAAGCCAGACAAAACGAAAGAAAAATGGTATTGCGCGCTGGAACATAGGTGACGGGAATTTCTGCGGACATTTCCTCTTGGTTCCGGTCGGTCGGAACCTCAATGGAGTCGGTCAAAGCCGAACCGCCAAACTGGCGCAAATCGATTTTGACGATCTGATGGTCCATGGCACCGAAGTGCTGAGCGATGTCCCGAGCCCGATCCAGCTCGACTCGATGTCGCTGGCCATAGTCGAAGGTGAGGCAGAAGAGATCAAACCCCGCTTTTTGAGCCATTGCCAAGGTTGTGGTGGAATCGAGCCCACCACTTAACAAAACTACTGATTTCATAGGTTTTCCGGGTATTTTGATGTTGCGCCGCGCTTGCTAAAGGTTTAATCTAATCAGCTTGCGCATTGCGGGTTGTTATTATATACTAATCGACTTACAATTAAAGCCGATAGTCCCCTTAAATTTAAAGGGTTTAGCCCTATTTTTCATGTTCGATAATTTATCCGATCGCCTTGAAGCGATCTACAAAAAATTAAAAGGCCGCGGAGTCCTCAAGGAAAACGATGTCGATGAGGCCTTGCGTGAAATCCGTGTCGCGTTGATCGAGGCAGATGTTAGCCTGCCGGTTATCAAAGATTTTATTGCCGAAGTCCGTGTGCAAGCTGTTGGTCAGGAAGTTCTAAAAAGTCTGACGCCCGGGCACCAGATGGTCAAAATCGTCAACGATCACTTGACGCATTTGCTGGGTGAAGAATTTGTTGATATTGCGATTGCGCCGAAGCCGCCCACTATTATATTGATGGCGGGACTTCAGGGGGCGGGTAAAACCACCACAGTCGGTAAACTGGCTAAGCGGTTTAAAGAAAAAGGAAAAAACTGTCTCCTCGTTCCTGCGGATGTTTACCGTCCGGCAGCGATAGAACAGTTGCATGTTTTAGGACGGGAGCTCGATGTAGCGGTGTATGACGCCGGGGAAGAGAAAGATCCCGTAGCGATTTGTAAAAATTCGCTGGATGAAGCCGTCAACAGAATGAGTCAGATAGTGATCATCGATACTGCGGGTCGTCAGCAGGTTGATGATGCTCTGATGGAAGAGCTAAAGCAGATCAAGAAAGCGGTTCAGCCGCACGAGGTATTGTTTGTGGCGGATGCGATGATGGGGCAGCAGTCTGCCGATATCGCCAAGACGTTTAATGATGCTGTCGGTATTGATGGCGTGGTCTTGACTAAGATGGACGGTGATGCGCGTGGCGGTGCGGCATTTTCCATAAGAAGAGTGACCGGCAAACCTATTCGATTTATAGGAATGGGAGAAAAGCTCGATGCGTTGGAGCCGTTTCATCCTGACCGCATTGTTTCTCGTATTCTGGGCATGGGCGATGTCATGTCCCTGGTCGAAAAAGCAGAGCAAAATTTCGAACAGGAAGAGCAGGAAAAGTTACAGAAAAAACTCAAGAGCAACGCGTTTACTTTGGAAGATTTTCGCGACCAGTTGAAGCAGGTGCAAAAAATGGGATCGATGGAGCAGTTGTTAGGGATGATCCCCGGTGCGGGAAAACTGACGAAAGGTTTGAAAATTGATAACAGTGCCTTTGTTCAAGTTGAGGCGATTATTAATTCCATGACTGCGCGGGAACGCGAAAAACACAATATCATCAATGCCAGCAGAAAACGCAGAATCGCTCTAGGCAGTGGCACCCGGGTGAATGATGTGAACAAGTTGTTGAAGCAGTTTGCGCAAATGCAAAAGATGATGAAAAAGGTTGCCCGGGGTGGCGGTATGAACTTTGGCAGTCTGATGGGCGGACGAGGTATGCCGGGTCGGCCTTTCTAAACGGATTTTTATTGAGTGAATTATTGCGGTTTTTTTTGCCGCAAATCTTTCGGGCCTGACCCGAACAGCGTGAAGCTGGGCTATAAGTATTAGTTTTGTTTGTACATTAATTATTGGCAGTTGTTAACGCCATATATACCGGGCAAAGCCCGTAACTTAGGAGAAAGTACATTGGCAGTTGTAATTCGATTGACTCGACGAGGAGCAAAAAAGAAACCCTTTTACAGGATTGTTGCGGCAGATTCTAGAATGCCAAGAGATGGTAGATTTCTTGAGATTCTGGGAACCTACGATCCTCTTAACGATGAAGAGGGTTGCAAGGTTGACGCGGATAAGGCTATGGCTTGGATCAAGAAAGGTGCGAAGCCCAGCAAAACCGTAGGAACCTTGTTCAAAAAGGCTGGGGTCGGGGCTTAAGCCCATTCATTTCGCAAAACCGCGATTCTCACAATTGCGCGAACTGGAATAATAAGTTTGTGTTGCTCCTTTTCATTCTGGGGTTTGTTTCCTGTGGACTAGGAGGTAATTGTGAGAGATCTCATATTGATGATTGCGAAGTCGTTGGTGGACAAGCCTGATGAAGTGGATTTGCAAGAAGTGATAGGCGAGAAAACAACGGTGTTGGAATTGAGGGTCGCTAAAGATGATTTGGGAAAGGTCATTGGCAAGCAGGGAAAAACTGCCAGGGCCATGCGCACTATCCTGAACGCGACTGCGACCAAATTAAAAAAACGAGCTGTGCTTGAAATTATTGAATGATATGGACTGGATTTCTTTTGGCAAGCTTGGTCGAACTCACGGTCTGAAAGGTGAATTGAAGTTTTTTCCGCATGACCCGGAAGAGGTCGAATCTTTACGTGAACAGACTGTGCGGTTGGAAGAAAAGGAAGTAAAAGTTCAATCGATTCGTGGGGCCAACGTTCCCTTCATTATTAAGTTTGAAGGAATCGATGACATTGATACGGCAAAACTTTTGACCGGTACAGAAGTTTTGGCTAAACGTGAGAACCTAAAGCCTTTGTCAGAAGGCGAGTATTACCGCTTTGAGATTGAAGGGCTTGCGGTCTTCGATGAAGAGGGCCGACCCTATGGAGTTATTGAAGAAATTATCCCCACGAAGAGTAACGATATATATGTGGTGCGGAACGGGGATCAGGAATGGATGCTCCCTATGATTGATTCGGTGGTCAAGTCCATCGATTTGGAACAGAAAAAACTGATTTTTCATAATATTGAGGGTTTGATTGAGGACACTCCGGTTTGACATTGTCAGCATTTTTCCGGGGATGTTTGAGTCTCCTTTTGGAGATAGCATTATCCAGCGGGCTCGCGAAGAAGGATTGTTGGATATTCACGTCCATGATTTGCGCGACTACAGTCTGAATAAGCACAGGAAAGTGGATGATTCCCCTTTCGGAGGTGGAGTGGGCATGGTCATGAATGTCGAGCCCATTGCCCGTGCCATTTCTGCGGTCAAAAAGGAAGTTCCCGAATCCCGGACGATATTATTGTCTCCCGGAGGTCGGCCTTTCGATCAGGAAAAAGCTTGGGAGCTCTCGAACTTGTCGAGCCTCACTCTGATCTGTGGTCGCTATGAGGGCATTGACGAGCGGATTCGTCTGCATTATGTCGATGAGGAAATTTCCATAGGTGATTATGTTTTAACGGGCGGAGAACTTCCGGCTATGGTTCTCGTTGAGGCAGTATCAAGGTTATTGCCGGGGGTGCTGGGTGACCCGGAATCGGTGGTGGAAGAATCTTTCCACGACGATTTGCTGGAGTACCCGCAATACACTCGGCCTCAGGATTATGAAGGACTCAAGGTTCCAGAAGTTCTGGTTTCTGGCGACCCGAAAAAAATACGCGACTGGCAAAAGGCGGAAGCGATAAAAAAAACCGCGCAGGTTCGACCCGATCTGCTCGAAAAAAATAAACGGGTTTGATACAGGTTGGCTTTGGATAAAGCGCGTTATTCGAATATTCATTTGGCGCTGGTCCACTTTCCCGTCTATAACAAGACGGGGGAAGTAGTGGTGTCATCCGTCACCACTTTGGACGTCCATGACATTTCGCGTGTCTGCCGGACATATGGAGTCGGTACTTTTTATGTGGTCACACCTTTGAAGACTCAGCAGGAGCTGGTCGAGAGGTTGGTCGGTCATTGGTTGAAAGGGTTTGGGGCGGAGTATAACCCAACCCGAAAAGAAGCTCTGCTGAAAACCCAGGTTATAAAAAGCCTGGATGATGCGGTGGCCGATGTGACAGAACAAGCTGGCGAACGACCTTGCGTGGTCGTCACCGGAGCGAAACAGCAGCCGAACAGCATTGGATATGGAAATTTAAGCAAACAATTGCAGAAGGGTGGCCCGGTGCTTCTGGTTTTTGGCACTGGCTGGGGATTGGAAAAAAACCTGACCCGCAGTGCCGACCTTGTGTTGGATCCGATAGAAGGTAATAGCGGATTCAATCACTTGCCGGTACGAGGAGCGGTAGCAATTATATTGGACCGCCTGTTAGGCAGGTCTTGATAAAGAATTTTATAACGGAATCGAAAATCATCAATTAGTTAATATATAGACACCCAAGGAGAGAGGTTCATGAACTTAGTAGATCAGGTTGAAGCAAAAGAAATGAAGAAGGAAGTTTCCGATGTTCATATCGGCGACACCGTCAAGGTGCATATGCGCATAGTTGAGGGAGAGAAAGAACGTATTCAGGTCATTGAAGGCGTGGTCATCAAAATGCGTGGGGGTGGGTCTCGCAAGACCTTGACCGTTCGCAAAATTTCCTTTGGTATTGGAGTGGAACGTATATTCCCGTTTCATTCCCCCAGAGTTGAAAAAATTGAGATCGTCCGACGTGCCAAAGTGCGCCAGGCCAAACTGTATTATCTTCGCGAACTGCGTGGCAAAGCGGCTCGCCTGAAAGAACTCAAGGCACCACGGCCTACTACCAAAGTGAAAAAGGTCAAGACCCGTGGAAAAAAAGCGAAAGCCGCAAAAGCTGCCGCTAAAAATGCCTAACCTACTCAGCTTGGACTTGTAATAGCTCTACTTTACAAGCAAAGGTTATTTACCCTCTCTCCTTTATTAGGAGAGAGGGTTTTTTTTTCATTAATTTCAAATCATCATTTAAGTCCATTTTCGTAATTCTCCCGCCTTTATAAAGTAAAAACCGGGCTATTCAAGCCCATTTTTTTTTACATGATCTCCTAAAATAAACACCAATACTATCTATGTTGTTTTAATTCCTGCGAGCAGTAATATCGCTATGGGGAAATGGTTATTTTGTTTTGACATGCGGATAGTCCGAAAAAACAGTATCTTTTGCGCGATAATCATTCACTCTCAATGTATAATATTCATGCTCACCACTTTTTAGGATGTAAGTTTTTTCGTCAAAATAGGAGGAAGCAGTATTTCTCCTGATTTGATGGGCGTCTTCGGGAGAAAGAATGGGTTCGCTAAAAAAAAATAATTTTAGTGTCAGACTTTCGGCTATTCTTTTGTCGTCAATATTCCTAATCGTTAATTCTGCCAAACAGGTAATAGCAGCCAATGGGCTAAATGAAGTGACCAACGGCAACACGATCACTGCGACAACAATCGGTGGCGCTGGGGCAACTTTGTCAGGCGGGCTCATTGAATCCAACGAAGCGGCATCGACCAATATCATTATTGATAGTGATACGGGTGTGGTTACTCTTGGTAATAATATAACCCCGAGTGATTCTTTCACGCTCACTGAATCAACCGGCAATACTACTCAAGGAATCAGTGTTACAACTTCAGGCACTACAAATGGGGTTGTTTTTGCCGATGACCTTGTAGTGAGCAGTACTGCTAACACCAATAGTTTGACCATTACCGCCACAAACGACAATATTACTTTTCAGGGTAATGCGACAACGTCAGGAGGCGGAACAAACTCAATTGCCATAGTGGGTGGCACGGGAACCTCTACGTTGTCTCTCACTTTTGATACGGTAAATATTGAAAATATTATATTTGATGCTTCTATCAATGCTTCAAATACACTAGATACGATCACCATGAATGTCAATAATTCTCAGGGTGGTGCTAATACGATCGCATTTTCTCAGAGTATTGGTGCTACGGCGGCAGTAGATATTTTGAATATTGGGGCAAACACAACTGCAACTTTCAATGGCACTGTGGATGCCGATGCGATTATTATTTCAAGCACAAATACAACAACCTTCAACGGCACGGTCAAGGGTACTATAGACTTTGCCGCAAATGGAACGATAAGTGTTTCTGATGGCGCGAATATTACTGGCGCGATCACAAACACGACGACTAACCAGGGGATCTTGAATGTTGTCGGGGCTAGCACCTTCAGTGGCGATGTGGGCTCGACCGGTGTGGGACTGAATGCTGTCAATATTCAAGGTAGTGGTAAAACCGTGACTTTTGCTGGCGATCTCAAAGCTACAACAACAACGATCAGTAATTTAGCGACCTTGAAATTCTCCAAAGCCTCCACAACTATTACGGGCTCTCTGACAGCAGCCGGGACTTCGGGCACCATTGATGTCGGGACATCAACCGTTACAGCTTCTGGCACGGTCACATTTGGAGCCTCTGCTAAACTTGGAGTCACTATTGGCAATACCAACGGTCAATTGGTGGTGACAGGCGGGGCAACGTTAGTCTCAGGAACCTCCATTGTTCCGACAGTCAGCGGAAACCTCACCTCAGGAACAGCTATCGTCATACTCATCGATAATGATGGTGATGGAGATATAGGATTAGGGGTGGGTGTGGTGACAGGCATTACTGTAACCGACAATAATTCGCAATATAATTTTACCCTGGCGCTGAACGGTAACAACCTTGAGCTCACTCCCACAGCAGTCACAACTGATATGAGCAGTAATGCAACGGCGGTCAATGAAGTAGTTGATGTGGCCTTTGCCGGCGATTCTACTTTGTCGTCAGCGTTGAATGGTTTAGCGGGTTCCTCAGAAGAGGGGACGGCTTTGGAATCGTTAGCGCCGGTTGTCGATGGTGGTTCCGTCATCGGCACCGTATTGGCAGGAAGAGCTCCCTTGAACACGGTGTCTTATCGACTTGCGAGTCTGCGAACAGGAATCTCCGCTGGCCAAGGTCTTTCAGCAGGCGATGATGTGAGTGAGGGAAACAACTTTTGGCTTCAGGGATTTGGAGCTTATGTAGACCAGAGCGAGCGTCAAGGGATTCAAGGTTTCGAAGCGAGTACAGGGGGTTTTGCCTTTGGGGCAGACAAGCAAACCAGTAATACTTTCCTTTTAGGTCTCGCAGCAAGCTATTCGTATACAGATGTAAACTCCCGACTCTCAGAAAACCAAACCGATATCAATAGTTATCAGGGGACAGTTTACGGGACATACAATTCTGGTAATAACTTTTTGGAAGCCCAGTTTGGGCTCGCTTATAACGATTATGCTGGTAACCGTTATATTTCCGTAGGCGCCGTTGATCGCCAAGCAAATGCGGATTACGATGGGTATCAGGTTCTTACAAAATTTGAACTTGGTCGGGATCTTATATTACCAAATGAATTTAAATTTACTCCCAGCTTGGGCTTGGCCTGGACACATGTTGAAATTAATGACTACACGGAAACGGGAGCGGGTGCGTCGAACCTCATTGTGAACGATCAGGATTATGACATTCTTAATCTTTCTTTACGCGAAGAGCTTCGCCGAACATGGGATATCAACGAAGCAAGCCTGACGCCAGAAATTCATCTTGGATATAACTACGAAGCCATTGACGATCAAATTCAAACCGTCGCGGCTTTTACCGGTGGTGGGAATACTTTTCAGTCAACCGGATTCGACCCTGCAAACCATAGTGCAACAGGAGGAGCAGGTATTGCTTACTCAGGTAACAACTTCGACCTTGTTGCAACTTACGATTTTGAAGCCAAAAAAGATTTTGTCAGTCATTCCGCCCTTCTTAAAGGTCGTTGGAATTTTTAAAGGGGAATAGTCACCATTTGTATATGCAAAATTCGTAAAGCGAGTTCGAGTTAATCTCACGCACGTCATCGCGAACGACCAAAGGGAGTGCGGCGATCCAGAACACTTTGGTTTATTATATTAAGGTTAGACACCAGTCGCTGACCGGGACCATTTTTTATGAGTGATGAAAGCATGCATGGATTGAAGTTTTATTGCAGACTTCTTACAAGTCTCGCTCTGCTTGCATTGCTCACACAGAGCTGTGTGAGCCATAGTCCTGAAGCTACGGCTGTTGCAATTACTGAACGAGCAATGCTGCACAAAGCGGAACTCAAAGGAGGGGAGTTCATCCTGCGGGTTTATTATCGTTTTGATAGCCCGGGTGCACCGTTACGCATTTATCTGGAAGGGGATGGCAGAGCGTGGCTCACCAAAACACGTGTCTCTCGCAACCCGTCACCAAAAAACCCAGTGGGTCTGTATCTGGCGGCACAAGAACATAAAGGTAACGTCATGTACATAGCTCGTCCATGCCAGTACGTCTCTTTTAAAAAAAATCCAAATTGTGAATATCCTTATTGGACGAGTAAACGCTTTGCCTCTGAGGTCGTCGATAGCGTGTCGGCAGTGATCGATATCGGTAAGAAAAAATCGGGTGCAGAAAAACTGGAAATTATCGGATTTTCTGGCGGTGGCGCAGTGGCACTACTTTTAGCCGCTCGTCGGTCAGACGTTAGCGGCATCCGTACCGTGGCAGGGAATCTGGATCACAGGGTCTGGACTCAGCATCATAAAGTAGACCCATTGAGAGGATCTTTGAATGCCGCAGATGTTGCAGAAGAGGTCGCCAATATTCCTCAGGTTCATTACGTCGGCAGTCAGGATGGAAATATGGGTCGTTATGTTGCTGAAAGTTTTCGTGCCAAGGCAGGTCGAGATAACTGTATTAAAATACAAACTGTGCCAAGCACCAATCATTCGAAAGGATGGGAACAAGCCTGGCCCGATCTCATTACTGTAGCCATTCCAGATTGCCGCTAGATGGCAGATGGTATTACTATTCGTTTGATTAATTGAAGTTTGAATTGAGGTGTGTAAATCATTTGAACAGAGGCTTGTCGACCGAAAGCGGACGTTGAATATTTGAAGTTCGCTGGCCTCTCACCCCGTAATTAAATAATCGGTCGGTTACATGATCTCACATCCAGTAACGCTGAACCTCACCAGTAGAAAAATTTGATCTTGGCAACGTCTTTAAAGTTGAAAGGTGTGAGTTAATTGGGGCCCAATTAAATTTGGGCGTTCATCACCCCATAGCGCGGGTTTTGCCCGCAGCCTTTATTGCGGCAGACTTAGCTGCTTCTGCTACTTCATCGGCGGTTTTCACATTCTTCATGGCGCGCGCAATCGTTAGCCCACCTATAAGGGTGCTGAGCATAGCCCAGGCTCTGGCTTTACAATCATCATCCGATGACCCTGAAAGCCCTTGAGCAACAAGATCAGCAATTGATTTCATTTTTTTCTCGAACAAGGTGTGGACTTTGGGGCCGGCGCGAACTACTTCTGGTGTGAGTGTTGTCATCGCACAGCCACAAGCTAAGTCATTGCGGTGTTGCTTACCAAGATAATAGTCTGCAAACGACTTTACCCAGTTTGCCCCATGCTCGCTTTGTAGCTCGGGCACTGCTTGAATGACCTCATCAAGCCCAGCGGATAACGCAGTGTCGAATGCAGCACTTTTAGACCCGAAGTGTGAATAGAACGCCCCTGATGTAACGCCTGCTTCCTTGGCAAGACCATCCACACCAATTCCAGAATAGCCATAGCTTCGAAAGCTACGGCCAGCAGCAGCAAGCATCTTCTGGCGCGATTTCTCTTTTTTTAAACCCTTGTTTTGCATGGGCCCTCTTATTTATAACGAACGTTATTTTCTAGTTGACAATATAACGATCGTTATATATTATGCTTTCATAACGATCGTTATATATTGAGTGTAGCGAACTTGCTGATTGAACACAACATAAATAAAGGAATGAGACCATGCCATTAATTCAAGTCATCGCTTCACGAGGAACGTTGAGCGAAAAAGATCAGGACAGATTCATATCTCGAATATCCAATGCAGTTTTAAAATCAGAGGGTGCGCCTATCAATGATCCGGGCGCCCAGTCTTTAGTTTGGGCCTATTACGATGAAAAACCTGCGGGTAACAGTTATGTCGGTGGAAAAAATTTGGACAAGCCGCCTTTAGTTATCACCGTCACAACCCCTGAAGGGGCACTTGACAGCTCAACGAGAAAATCTCTCGTAGAGGAAATTGGTCAGGTTGTGGACGATACAATTGGCCCATTTGAAGGAAGGCTTAATCATTGGACAATGTTGCATGAACTAAATGAAGGGGGTTGGGCGGGTTCGGGACAGATTTTTCCGCTTGCAGCTATCCAGGCAGCTATGAACATTAAAGCCGCCTAAACTTGATACCAAATTTGAAACTAATTTTTTAACTTTTAAGAACCATAAAGGGTTCTTCATAAAATAGCGGAGGATAAACAAATGAGTCACTATATTTTAATACACGGTGCGTGGGAAGAGTCGCGGATGTGGCAATACGTTTCACCTGTGTTGGAACAAAACGGCCAAAGGGTAACGGCCATTGACCTGCCTGGCCACGGTATGAATAAACTGCCAATCTCGCAAGTCACGATGGCGAATTATATACAAAACGTTGTTAACACCATAAAAAATCTGGACCATAAAGTTATTTTAGTGGGTCACAGTATGACAGGCACGGTAATTTCTCAGGTAGCTGAGCTTATACCAGAGAAGATCGAAAAATTAATTTATGTTGCTGCCTTTCTGCTTAAAGAAGGAGAGTCAGTATTAGAAGCAATGGAAGGCGATCGGGATGGTAAATTTTTTTCTGAAGTAGTTTTTTCAGAAGATCAAAGTTATGCCACAGTTCCAGAACAGACATTACGAAGTATTGGTTTTCATGATGTCGAAGAAAAAGTGATTCTAAATATTTTGCCTTTGATGGATAAACAGCAAGCGACGGAGCCATTTATGGCAAAGATCGTAGTGAGTGATGAAAATTTTGGTTCTGTGTCCAAAACTTACATTCGCACCACGATCGATAAAGTCACTTCCCCGGCATTACAGGATTCGATGATTGCTAATTGGGATGTCGAAACCGTTCTTAATCTGGAGTCTGGACATTTTCCTGCGTTTTCAGTGCCAGAAAAATTGGCAGGATTGATGATTCAATCCGCTTCCATTGAGATAGAGAAACTTGTCAGTAATGCTTGATCTTCATTCTGGGTCTGTCCTATTAAAAAAGATGGGGCAGATCCACAGTTTGCATTAGTGATTATAGTGATATGGCTTTAAACACCACAAAGTTAAACCTTACCGTACTTATGCTGCATAAAACTTTCTACATTAAGCATCTTGCCAATTCCTCAATTGTTAATCTACTAAAAAACTTATGCTCACTATTGGCCGAAAGCTGAGATTGATCTTGCCCGTGTAAACCGGTTTTTTGGGTGGGTTGTCCAGCGAAAAAACTCCAAACTAATTCGGACGTTATAACTACGCTAGTAACGTTATATGTTTGTCGTTCCTTTGATATACCCGTTCCGGGCACGAGGTTCAGGGAAGAATATAACGAGCTCAGGGTGACAAAGTTTCAACAGAAACGCCGGGAACGGGTTTGGGTTTTTCGGGTTCGTTTTTATCTGTTTTCTCTGCTGGCAGGTTAAAGGTTTCGCCCAGCCCGTGTTGTAGTTTGACATTCTGGTATTTATATTTAGCGCGGGAAAGATATGTTTTCAATCCGGCAATGCGGGTTTTGTCGGCAGGGTGGGTGGAGGCCCATTCTGGAGGTGCCTTATCTCCTTTGGTTTGACTGAACCGTTGCCAGAACTTGATAGCTTCTTCAGGGTCGTATCCGGCTTTAGCCATATAGACCAAGCCAATCTGGTCGGCTTCCCCTTCATCGCCTCGGCTGAAAGGCAGAGTGATGCCATACATAACGCCCAGCCCTAAAGCACCCATAATAATGCTCCGCTGAGTATTGTTTCTCAGGCTGATGCTGGCACCCATCATGGCTCCGCCGAGAAGCATTTGTTGCGACATTCTTTGGGCCCCATGCCGGGCAATCACATGGGCGATTTCGTGACTCAATACGGTAGCCAGTCCGGCTTCGTTGGCGCAAATTCGTAACATGCCGGTATAAACCGCGACCTTGCCGCCGGGCAGGGCGAAAGCATTTTTCTCTTCCGACTCGATCAACCGGAACTCCCAGTCCAGTTTGGGCATGTCGCTCACCTCTACGATCCGCCGACCCACACGCTGAAGTACCTGGTTCAGATGGGTGTTTTCTGAGACCTTCTGGTCTTTAAGAGTTTGCTGGTAAGCCTGCTTGCCCAATGCGATTTCCTGTGACAAAGGAATAAGAATCAGGGCTTGCCGATCGGAAACCGGTGTGGTGGCGCAGGCGGTCAAAAGAAAAACTACACAAATAATTTTTAATGAAGTTTGCATACATTAATTATAGAAGGCCTTGATGTAGTTTTCAACCACTTGGAGTACCCCTTCGGGGCATGAAACTAACGAAGGGGATATCACATGCTACAGACTAGCAATAGCTGGATTGGGCGAGCAAAAAATTATCTTGGCAAAACCAGAGAGTGGCTTGCGTCGATAGTGGGAATGTCTTATGCTTTGCCCATGAAACAGGATTTGTGGGACTATGAAATCAAGGCACGTGATCAGGGTTACCAGTTTGTTGCCGGGGTGGATGAAGCCGGGCGGGGTCCTTTAGCGGGGCCGGTGGTCGCTGCTGCCGTGATATTGCCTCACAATACAAATCTTGAAGATCTGGACGATTCAAAAAAACTTTCTCCTGCGAAACGTGAGAAACTGTTCCCAAAGATACAAAAGATGGTTCACGGTGTTGCAGTGGTCAATCAGGAAGTGATTGACGACATCAACATTCTGCAAGCGGCTAGGTTGGCAATGAAACAGGCGGTGGGAAAATTGTCTTCAGACCCGGACCTGCTTCTCATTGATGGCAACCAGAAGATAGATTCGTCTATTGAGCAGTGGGCGATTGTGAAAGGAGACGCGAAAAGTTTTTCCATAGCAGCTGCATCCGTATTGGCAAAAGTAACCCGGGATCGTATTATGGAAGACTATCATCATCTTTACCCACAATATGAATTTGCCCGGCATAAAGGCTATGGCACGCAATTGCATCGGGATTTGATCGCCAAGCATGGTCCTTGTCCCATTCATCGCCGAACCTTCAGAGGCGTCACGGAGTACCTCCGCTAGTGGCGAAATATCTTAATCATTAAAACTTATGCATTCTTTATCGAATAAAAAATGGTGTTTGGCTGAACCGTCTGTAGAAACGGTATCTTTGCTGGAACGCGGGCTCCAGTTATCCCCTGCGTTGGCAACGATTCTTGCGAATCGCGGGGTAACGTCTGAGGAAACGGCCAAGGATTTTATAGGAGCAGATTTTACCCGACTGCATGATCCGTTTTTGATGAATGGCATGCGCCAGGCCGTTGACAGAGTGATTCAGGCATTGGAGAAAAAAGAAGCCATCACTGTTTTCTGTGATTACGATGTTGATGGGGTGACCTCTGCCGCTTTTCTCACACATTTTTTTCGCGACTTGAATTGTCCGGTCGAAGCCTATTTGCCAGAACGTCAGTCAGAGGGTTATGGACTCAATTCCGCCGCTGTGCGCAAAATACGTGAGAGCGGCGCAGGTCTGATGATCACTGCTGATTGCGGCATTACTGGGGTTAAAGAGGTGGCTCTGGCGAATGAAATCGGCTTGGATGTGATTGTGACCGATCACCATCAAGTGGGGGAGGAAGGTTTGCCCCCGGCTATTGCCGTGCTCAACCCGCATCGAGCGGACTGTGATTACCCTTATCGTTTTTTAAGTGGAGTGGGTTTGGCATTCAAGCTGGCTATCGCGGTGCGCAATGGATTGCATTCGGCTGGCTGGTCCAAGGAAAGCCTGCCCAATTTAAAACGGCATTTAGATTTGTTTGCTCTGGGTACTATTGCCGACGTTGCTCCGTTAACGGGTGAGAATCATATTCTGGCTTTGCATGGTCTCGAAATGTTGTCCGTCACCGCTAAACCCGGGTTGGTGGCTTTAAAGGAAACCGCAGGAATTGTGGGGAATGTCGATGCACGTTCTGTCGGGTTTGGTCTTGGCCCCCGGCTAAACGCTGCCGGCAGACTGGGTCGGGCCGATAGCGGCCTGCATTTGTTGACATCGACAAACCTAAAAGAAGCCAAAGCTCTGGCGCACGAACTCGAACTCACTAATAATGAACGAAAAGAAATTCAGGAAGAAACCGTAGCGGAGGCAGAATCGCTTTTCCGTGATGAAATCAATATTCAAAAAGATCGAGTGATTGTGCTGGCGTCTGAAATTTTTCATCCGGGAGTGATCGGCATTGCCGCGTCTCGTCTTGTCGATAAATATCACCGCCCCACTGTTCTCATTGCTTTGGAGGGAGGGCAGGGAAAAGGCTCTGGACGCAGTATCCCAAAGTTTAACCTGTTTCGAGCGTTCACGGATTGTGGTGGGCATCTTGTTCAGTTTGGTGGGCATGCCTATGCCGCCGGGCTCACCATTAAAGAGGAACAAGTAGAAGCGTTCCGCAATGCCATGAATGAGGTGGGACATCGATACTTAACTGAAGAGGACTTGGTTCCTGAAGTACGGGTGGATGTCGTTCTGGGGCTGGAAGATATTGACCGATCTTTTTACAGCCGGATGGTTGTGCTTGAACCCTTTGGCGCTGAAAACCCAGTCCCCTGTTTTTTGTCGCAGGCTGTGAAGCTTCAGGAAGTGAAATTGATTGGTAAAGAAAAAAACCATATCCGGTTTCGGGCCAAACAAGGGAAAGGACAGATCGAAGGTGTCGGTTTTGGCTTGGCCGAGGTGTTGGAATCGGTCGATGTCACCACAGAACTTTTTGATATTGCCTATGAACTCAATCTCAACACCTGGAACGGCAGAGACAAGCTGGAGATAAAATTGGTGGATATTCGTTTAGCAGAAAAATCTTAGTGGTCATTCTACTCGCACCGCTTCTTTCGGATTGAGCTTTGCTGCCAGCCGGGCGGGGTAAAGTCCTGACAATAGTGAAACTCCCCAGAACATCGTCACCATGACCAGAATGAACAGGTAAGGGAAATGCACCTGAATGGTCCACCCGAAAGATTGTTTGTTGATCACGAAGATCAAGATATATGAAACAATCACTCCGGCCATAAAGCCCATGACTGAACCTATCAGCCCAAGTATCCCCGCTTCGATCAGTATCATGCGTTTGACTTGTCCTTTGAATGCCCCGATGAATCTTAAAATTCCTATCTCTCGTTTGCGTTCTAAAATCAGCGAGACCAGAGTGTTGAACAGTCCCAGCACCGCCACCAGTATAGCGATGATTTCTAGCGAGTAGGTGATGGCGAAAGTTTTATCGAACACTTCCAGGACCTGTTGTTTCAATTCGGAATTGGAACGGATGATGAGCCGATGGTCTTTTAAAGTTTTAAGAATTTCTTTTCGGGTGGAGTCCAACAGGGTTTTGTCTTCAAGGTAAATGACAAAGCTGTTGATCGCAGTTTCCTGGTAATAATTTAAAAATGTGGTGCGGTCAAGAATGATGTATCCACGTTCGCGGGAGTAATCGAAATAAATAGCGGCAACTTCCATTTGGGCCGGACCGTTGGGAGTTTGCAGCTCGATGTTGTCTCCAACAGACACTTTATGTTTGAGAGAGAAGGCTTCGGAAACCATGGCTCGATTCTGGTCAACCATGACTTGAGCAAGCTCCTGCGCGGGTGGGCCGGTTTTGATGACTAGATTGCCGTATTGAGAAAGCACGGAAAAATCACCCGTAGCCAGAACTACAGGCAGATCGTTATGAGTGATGTCGAGAGCACGGAACTGATCGACTGCGGCAATGCCTTTAAGGGATTTCAGTTTCTCCACCGATTCTGAGGGCAGGGTATGTTGATAGTCGATATCTCTTCCTCCTGCTACACGGACAAAAAGATCAGCTCGCAATGTTTGGTCGATCCATACGATCACGGTTTGGCGAAAGCTGTGTACCATGATCGACATGCTGATGACCATCATGAACGCGATGGCAAGAGACGAGATGGCTAGAGCGTTACGCCCAACATTCTGCGAAAGGTTCATGCAGGCCAGTAAGCCTTCCCCGCCAAACCGGTTTTTAAAAAAGTTATGCAGTCGGTCACGGGTCCACAGTAAGATTGCGGGTGTTAACAGTGAAAGACTGAGAATGATTAAGAATACCGAAAAGACTCCGAAATAAGGGAAGTGGTTGATGGATGGCAGTTGTGTGCAGAACACGGCAAGTAAAACCACAATCAGGGCGGTCACGTTTAGTCCACGATTTCCGTGAAACAGTTTGAGATCGTAACTGCCACGCCGCATGACTGTAGTAGGTGGGGTGGTGGCCGCGTCCCAGGCGGGGATGAGTGCAGATATAAAGCTGAGTGCCACACCTAAGACGAAATAGGGCCCCATCTGACTCCACTGAAAATCCACTTCTGTAACATAGCTTGGCGCATATAGGTTGTTGACGGTGAGAGAAACGGCATCCAAAGAAAACTGGGCGAAAAAATATCCCAACCCAATTCCTAGGACTGAGCCAATAGCACCGATGACTCCGGCTTCCAGAAAAAAGATCAGGGCGATTAGAGTAGGTGTGGCACCAATTGCGCGCAGGGTGCCTATTTCCACTCTTCGGCGAACTACCGAAAGGGCGATCATATTGTAGATCAGGTAAAGGGCGACTAGTAGAGCCACGAAACTTAAGGCAGTCAGGTTATATTGGAAAGCTTGCAACATTTTACCGATCTGGCGGTTCTTGCGTTGCGGGCGTTCCACTTTCATATGTCTGGGAAGCAGGGCGGAGATTTTTTCCTGCATGGATTCGAAATTGGCGGAGGTTAGAAATTGAATGTCGATGCGATCCAGCCGACCTATTTTATCAAAAGCATTTTGTGCCGCCGCGATATCCATCAGGGCGAAATTCCCGTTCAAGGCTTTTGCGATTCCCTTGTCCTCCAGTATCGCATTGACGTTGAGAGCTTTAATTTGTCCCTTTATCAGGAATTCAATGGTGTCGCCGGGGGCAAAGTGGGTGCCCGGTACGAATTTTTCAGGAAGAATAACTCCTGCTGGGTCCATTATGAGTGGAATTAATCCTTTCAGGTCTTTCTCCACAGTTTTGATGGAAAAATCGCGGATGCCATTGTCTTGCAAAAGATCGGTGCCGATGATCTCTACCACTTCGCCACTGGTGGACTCAACCCCATATCCCTCAATCACCGGGTAGGCTTTTATCTCCTGCCTGAGCGTGTGAAGTTTTTCAAAAACCGCTTCATCAAAAGCGATGCCTTCAACTCGAATGACCGCATCGGCTCTGCCTAAAACCAGGTCCACACTTTCGGTGAATGACATCATGGTTTGCTGATTGGCCAGTCGAATGCTGAGAAACACGGCGACGCCCACTGCGACGCCAAGAATGGTGATGGCAGTGCGAAACGGGTCTCGCAGTAAGGGACGCAGGATGAGTGCGGTGAACAAGTCTTTAAAATAAAGCAGAAAGCTCATGCTGTCTGGTCGGTCAGTTTGCCATCGCGAATTTCAAAATGGCGATTGCCGATGGCTGCGACCTGTGGGTTATGGGTGACCATGACCACGGTAGTTTTAAAATCGGTGGCGGCCTTTCGCATGAGGTCGATGATCTTCAGTCCATTTTCCGAATCGAGGTTGCCGGTGGGCTCATCGGCTAGCAAGATGACAGGTTGATGCACCAATGCACGGGCGATGGCGACGCGTTGCATCTCTCCTCCTGAAAGTTCAGAGGGGAAAGAGTTGGCCCGGTGCCAGAGTCCGACATAGTCGAGTAGAGTTTTTATGCGTTGACCGTCTGTTCTGGATGAATGCGCCAGTAGAAGCGGCAGTTCTACATTTTCCAACACCGTGAGAGTGGGCATGAGATTGAAAAACTGGAACACGAAACCGATTTCCTTGCGGCGTAGCAAAGTCAATTCATGATCAGAAAAATCGGATATCTTGCGACCGTTGAGGATGATTTGTCCCTTGTCGGGCAGATCGAGTCCTGCCAGCAGGTTGAGCAAAGTGGTTTTTCCTCCACCACTGGGGCCCATGATGGTGACAAAGTCTCCCGCATCAAGGCTCAGGTTCACTGCCTCTAAGGCGGTCACCGGTTGCGATCCGCTTTGGTAGGTCTTGTAGACGTCTATGAATTGAATGATTGGAATGGTCATGAGGTGACAGGATATTAGAAAAATAGTTCCATGCCAATATAACGCGGAGAGCCTCCGCTGGCAATGAGCCATATCCTTATCTTGCGCTCAAACCGTGTTGGCGGCTTAAGGGGAAAGGCTCACTGCCTCCACGGAGAGAGGGCGTTGATCCTGTCGAGGTAATATGCTATGGATGGGCATGAAAATCTAACAATGAGTAAGTAGTTTTTACAGTGGAGTTTTAGCATGGCGATATCGCAAAAAGTCATCGGATTCATGGAAAATTCTTCCTGGATTCGTAAAATGTTTGAGGAAGGTATTCGGCTGAAAAAGGTGTTCGGTGATGAAAACGTGTTCGATCTGTCTTTGGGTAATCCTGTAATAGAACCCCCGGAAGAGGTCCGAAAAGCGTTGATTGAAAGTGCACGCGATGAGACTTCGGGTTTGCATCGTTACATGCCCAATGCCGGGTTGGCCGATGTGCGGGCGGTGATTGCTGAGTCCTTATCTCCAGAATGCAAGGTGGCGCTTTCGGCCAATGATGTGGTGATGGTTTGTGGTGCGGCGGGTGGACTCAATATTACTCTAAAAACTCTGCTCGATCCGGGTGACGAGGTCATTATCTTTACGCCTTATTTTGTCGAATATCTGTTTTATGCCGACAACCACGGTGGCAAGGCAGTGGCTGTGCCCACACTCGATGATTTTCGGCTGGATTTTGCAGCATTACAAAATGCGCTCAACGAGAAAACCAAAGCGGTTATCGTCAACTCCCCAAACAACCCGACAGGGGTTGTTTATTCGCGCCAGGAGTTGCAGGAGTTGGCGCGTGTTTTAAAAGCGCATTCAGACAAGCTCGGTAAAGCCATTTACCTGATCTCAGACGACCCGTATAAAAAGATCACTTTTGATGGGGTGGAAGCGCCGAACATCATGGAGTTTTACCAAAACAGTATTTACATCACTTCTCATTCAAAGGATATTGCTCTGCCCGGTGAGCGTATTGGTTTTGTGGCAGTTCATCCGCAATGTGAGTCTGCGGGACCCCTCATGGCGGGATTGATCTTTTGCAACCGGGTGTTGGGATTCGTCAATGCTCCGGCACTTATCCAACGTGTGGTGAAACAGGTGCAAGGGGTGACGGTGGATGTGGAACAATATCGCCGTAAACGCGATTACCTCTATAAGGAACTGACTCGGATTGGTTATCAGGTGGTGAAACCGCGAGGAGCTTTTTATTTATTCCCTAAATCTCCGATGGAAGATGAGGTAGCGTTCGTCAAAAAACTGGCCGAGAAAAAGGTGCTGGTGGTGCCAGGTAGAGGGTTTGGTCTTCCCGGATATTTTCGCATTTCCTATTGCCTGCCCGATTCGGTCATCGAAGGCTCTATTGCCGGGTTTGAGGCGGCTTTCCCAGCCACCTAGCGAGAGAAGCAAAGGGCCTAATTCTTTCTGGCGAGCAAAAATTATTTCGGCTTTACGGGCTATTGCCCAATTGCCTCCCACGCCAGTGGGCTGGTTGTCTGGAGAATCTTTTCTGGTAGAATTGAATCTAATAAATATTATAGGAAATAGTGATCGTTTTTTAAAGGATGGTTCGTTATGGCTTTGACACAAGATCAGATCAACCGTTACAGTCGGCATTTACTTTTGCCCGAGGTGGGGGTTGAGGGACAAGAAAAAATTTGTAATTCGAAGGTGCTTTTGATTGGCACGGGTGGACTGGGTTCTCCATTGGCGTTGTATCTTGCTGCGGCAGGAGTGGGAAACCTGGGACTGATAGATTTTGATGTGGTCGATCTCAGCAACTTGCAAAGGCAGGTAGCGCATGGGGAATCGACCGTCGGAAAATTGAAGGTAGATTCAGCCAAAGCCCGTATTGCCGATCTGAATTCCAGCATTAATGTGACCACTTACAACACGCGTTTGTCTTCGGAAAACGTGATGGAGATTTTTGCCGACTACGACATCATCGTTGATGGTACTGACAATTTTCCCACCCGTTATCTTGCCAGTGATGCCTGCGTGTTGTTGAAGAAACCTTATATATATGGCTGCATTCTGCGCTTTGAAGGCCAGGCTTCGGTGTTCGATTCCAGAAC
>JAJDBH010000138.1 GCA_029261455.1 Nitrospinaceae bacterium | reverse complement strand
CCCTTGGATTTTGGTCCTTTTACTGGGAACAGGTTGTTGGTTAACGGTTCGGCTGAGAGGGATTCAGGCACGCCAACTTTTTTATTCCCTGCGTCTGACTTTTTCCAAAGAACGGGGGGGGGAAGGAGATATCTCCCACTTTGGCGCACTCACGACAGCCCTTGCGGCAACGGTGGGAACAGGGAATATTGCCGGGGTCAGTGCCGCTGTTGCACTGGGAGGGCCGGGCGCGATTTTCTGGATGTGGGTGACCGGACTGGTGGGCATGGCTACTAAATATTGTGAAGGTTTTTTAGCGGTCAAGTACCGACAGATAAATCATAAGGGAGAAATTTCTGGCGGCCCCATGTATTACCTGGAGACGGGTTTGGGGCAGAAATGGTTAGGAGTGTGCTTTGCCTTTTTTGGAGCTATGGCCGCGTTTGGAATCGGCAATATGGTTCAGGCCAATACCGCCGTCCATGCTTTGAACGGATCTTTAGGGGTTAGTAGCTTTTTTGTTGGCGGAGTGCTGATGTTGCTGACTGGAATGGTGATTATTGGCGGGATTAAACGGATTGCGGAAGTAGCTTCCTACCTGGTTCCCTTGATGGTGCTGATCTATTTTTTGGGCGCATTGATTGTTGTTTTAAATAATCTGAATGGGTTGGGAGCTGGAATTAAGATGATCCTGGAAGATGCCTTTACAGGGACAGCCGCGACAGGGGGATTTGCCGGGGCCTCGTTGGCGAGTACCATTCGATATGGAGTGGCACGTGGCTTATTTTCCAATGAGTCCGGAATGGGCAGTGCGCCCATTGCTGCAGCAGCGGCCAAGACCAATCATCCTGCTAAACAGGCACTGGTTTCTATGACGGGGACTTTTATAGATACCCTGGTGGTCTGTTCATTAACGGCCTTGGCTTTAAGCTCAACGGGTGTCTGGGTTTCGGGAGAAACAGGGGTGGCGTTGACCCTTCAAGCCTTTTCAGCGGGTCTGCCCGGCTTATGGGGGAATGTGATTGTCACGATAGGCACTGTTACCTTCGCATTTTCAACCATTTTAGCTTGGGAGTACTATGGCGAAAAATGCTTTGAATATCTTTTTGGAGAAAAATATATTCTCTTCTACCGATACGCCTGGGTAATTTTTGTGTTCGTGGGAGCTCAGATAAAGCTGGAAATGGTTTGGAACTTTTCAGATGCGATGAATGCCTTGATGGCTATTCCCAATCTCATTGGCCTCGTTCTTTTAACCCGAACTCTGGTAAGGGGAACACAATCCTTCGAGGAAGGAATTCGTGAAGGCTCAATCCATAAATTTGATTAAAACAGTGAGTTTTAGCGTGTCAGCAAGCCAATTTTTGCCAGATACTCATCTTTATAAATTTCAAGCATAGTGTTGATATTTTGCCTTTTTAACTCTTCTTCAAAATTAGACGACTCAGAAGAATTATCCTCGTATTGTGTCTGAGTTTCGGTTGGCTTCTGGGTGCTTACTGATTCTTTCATGAATGCTCTCCTGTCAAAAATCTGTCAATATGTACCTTTTCGGTTAATAAGAGCAAGACCTGTACCAATTTCTGAGATTGATTTGTAATGTGAGAGAAATGTCCCAATTAGGTCTATAAGAGCAGTTTTGAATAAATAATAGTTAATAATTGGTGTTAATTCGTATAATAATAAAGACCGCTAATTTAAATGAGCGATATGGGCCGCTCTAGATCGAGAAAACAGGAAAATGATTGAATTTGATAAAAATCAGATATCGGGAATGAAAATTCTTATTGTGGATGATGTCCTTGATAATTTGTCTATTTTAGGACATTTTCTGCAACAAAGCGGTTTGGAGATTTCAGTTGCTCGAACAGGTGAAAAAGCTTTTGAACTTGTTGTGCAGAATAAGCCGGACCTGATTTTGTTGGATGTCAGGATGCCGGGCATTGATGGTTACGAAGTTTGTAGAAGACTGAAAGAAGATGTGAGCACTAAAGACATTCCCATTATTTTTATAACCGCGTTGACGGGAACCGAAGATATGATGCGGGGGTTCAATGCGGGAGGAGTTGATTATATCACCAAACCCTTTCATGAAAGGGAAGTTGTTTGCAGGATAACCACACAGCTTAAACTCAAGAAGGCTCAGGATGAGATCAAGAGACGAGAGAAATTTTACAGGGTAATTGTGGAGAGTGTACCCGATCTGATATTTCAACTGGACCCGGATCGGAAAATTGTATTCGCGAATCCTGCGTTCCGTTTGCTGGGTTATGAACCCGATCAACTGGTGGGTCAATCTATAGGCAGTTTGATAGAGTCGAGTGATAAAGAAAGACTTTTGGAAGACCTTGCCACCAGGCATGTTGGCCCGATGGCGATTACCGACCTTGAGGTCATGCTGAAAGTCAGTGATGATGTGAGTTTAGTGGAAGAAATGACAACCTACAAAACCCTTGTTGATTCTGTTGGTCTCTGGAATGTTTCAGATGAGGATGTTTTCAAAGAGAATGTGGACAAAGAGTTTTTAGGAACTCTCTGCATAGGAAAAAGAGCAGTATTAGGCTTCCCTCTTTGACAGAATCCCCCCCCTTTTTTACTTAACTATTTATTTTTTTCTTGCTGCGACTTCTGCTGCATGAGCCTTGGCGCGTTTCATCATAGCTGCTCTTTCCTCTGATGTGAAATCACTTCGGGGAGTTGGCCCCGGTACTCCGCCCCCAGAAGGTTTAGCGACGACAGGTGCTGGTGGAGGAGTTTCTGCTTCGGTGGTTGGTGTTGCTTCAGCAGGTGCTTCCGAAGTTACTGCGGATTCTTCCACCTCTTCCTGTATTAACTCAGGGGTTTCTATGGGTGCGATCTCAGCTATTTCTTCTTGCTTCGGATTTTCCAGTTCTTTCTTTGCTCGCCTGCGTTCTTGAATTTCCATGGCCCGGAGAAACGAGTCTTCATTATTTGCCATTTTAGCTCTTGAACCACTGCCAGCGCGAACGTTCACATTGAAATGGAAATCTCGAACTTCCTCACTCATTGCTGTTTCTCCCTGATTGTTTGATTCCACGTTTGAGCCATATCTTATAAGAAACCTTCTCGAAGTTCATGTTTATTTTTTTGGTCGTCAGGAGGAAGGTTTTAGCAAAATTTTTCAGGGGGAGTGAATTCCTTGCCCAGTGCATTTGCGACTTCCGGGTGGGTCACTGCTCCAAGGCAGACATTGAGACCGGCTCTTAAGGCGGGGTCTTCTTTTAATGCTTTTTGATAGCCTTTTTCGGCCAATTGCAAAGCGTAGGGAAAGGTGGCATTAGTGAGCGCAAAGGTCGATGTTCTTGCCAGAGCTCCCGGCATATTGGCGACACAATAATGGATCACTCCTTCAACTTCGAAAATGGGATCACTATGGGTTGTGGGTCGCGAAGTTTCGAGAACTCCTCCTTGATCGATACCGACATCGACCACGACCGATCCTTTCTGCATCGGGATTAGCATTTCACGGGTGATGAGGCGTGGAGCCTTGGCGCCGGGGATGAGCACAGCACCAACGACGAGATCTGCTGTGCGCAGTGACTCCAGTAAATTGAATCGGTTTGACATCAGGGTTTTGAGTCGACTTCCGTGAATATCGTCGAGATAACGCAGGCGTTGCAGACTGATATCCAACAAAGTGACTTGGGCTCCTGTGCCAATGGCCATTTTTGCGGCGTTGGCACCAACAATGCCTCCGCCAATAATAACAACATGACCGGGATCGACACCGGGTACACCGCCGAGCAGAATGCCGCGTCCACCGTTTTCCCGTTCAAGATACTTTGCGCCTTCGTGGATGGCCATGCGTCCTGCTACCTCACTCATGGGGATGAGAAGAGGCAGGGAACGGTCGGGCAATTGCACTGTTTCGTATGCGATGCCAACTATCTTTCGGTCGAGAAGGGCCTGAGTCAGTTCGGGTGCCGGGGCGAGATGGAGATAGGTGTATAGGATCTGCCCTTCACGGAGTAAACCATATTCTTCAGGCAGGGGTTCCTTAACTTTCACGATCATTTCCGACTGGGCAAATATTTCCTGCCGGGAAGCGATTTCGGCTCCCTGATCCAAATAATCCTGGTTAGTGATGCCGCTACCTTCCCCAGCCTGGTCTTCCAGTAAAACTTTGTGACCTCGGGTTACCAGATCGTGAACACCAGCAGGGGTCATAGATACGCGGTACTCATCGGTTTTAATTTCTTTGGGAACGCCAACGATCATTTTAATTCTCCAGTTTGCTCAATTCTCAGTCCATTTAATATTATAAAGGAAAGCGAACAGGTGTTTGATCTTTTAAATGAAATCCTTTAAAGTAAACCCAATCATTGAACTAATTCCAGGAGGTATTTCCTGTTGCAAGAAGCCGTTAAGTCTAAGTTAGAGCAAACTATCTTGGCACATTTGACCCCGGACGGGAAACTGCTGGATCTGGAAGATAAAAATATCGGGCCGGAAGAGTTACGCCTGCTGTGTGATGCCGAAGACCTGTCTTCCGTGGAACAGCTTTTTCTCAGTCAGAACCAGCTTTGTGGGGAGTCCATCGAAATACTCAGTCGAGTTAAAGGATTTTCGGGGCTCGTTTCGCTTTACCTCAACAACAATATTATTGGTGATGAGGAAGCCAAAGTTTTGGCTAATGCAGAGTTATTGAAAAACCTGAAATGCCTGATGCTGGAGGCTAATAATATCGGACCCAAAGGTGCTGAAGCACTTGCCAGTTCCCCAAATTTTAAAAACCTTGAAGTTCTGTTTTTGGACTCGAATCCAATTGGTCCCGAAGGTGCTCGTGTTGTGGTCAGTTCGGAGCAACTGCCTCGTTTACAGGCACTCCATCTCGACAGCACCGGGATTGGTGATGAAGGTATCATGGCAATTGCAGAAAGTCCAAACTTGACCGAACTGAAAAAACTATATTTGTGCTCGAATAAAATGGGCGATGCCGGGGCCATTGCTCTGGCGAAATCGGAAAACCTGAAAAAATTGAACGTTCTAAGTATCTGGCGCAATGAGATAAGAGATGCGGGCGGCCAAGCGATTGCCGAGTCGCAAAACTTTATGAACCTTGAGCGACTTTATATGAGCCTGAATTTTATAGAGCGACCCGTGCGCAAGATCATTCGTGGCTCAGAGCTGGCTAAACGATTAACCACCTTGGTGATGGATTGAATCATGAGTGAACCAAAATCAACTTATAAATTCACTTATAGCAAGTTCTTCAACGTATTTTTTCATGTTGGGGTGATCTTCAATGTCATTTTGGTCATCTGGATGATTCTAGTATTCACTGAAGTCCTTTAAAGTCTCCCCTATGCTCCAGTGTGACGCTGGAAGCGATTTCCTAATACTTATTTGGTGAGCTTTTGCTAATCTCGCTACGTGAAGTAGGCTAGCGAATGGCCAGGTACCATTTAGTCAGGATGCGTGGTGGGAATCCCAGTCCAAACAAGATGGAGATGAGAATATTTCGAGCAGTAGTGAAAACGATTCCCTCCTTGAGCCATCGTCTTGGAGAGGTATGCGCCTTTTCCTTTAATAGGACCACAGGTCCTTCTTTCTTCAAGCGGCGGTAGAAATCAAGATCTTCACAAATGGGCATGTGAGAGAAACCATTCATATTTTTGAAAACCTCTGTACGCACAAAGAACCCCTGATCCCCATAAGCAAGGCCAAAATATCTAGCGCGGATATTTGCTAATAGGGTGATCAAACTTATGGACCATATATCGGAATCGATACAGAGTGTAAAGGCGCCTCCAATCCATTTAGGATTTTCCATGCACTCCAGCATTTTCTGATAACTTTCAGGTTCGAGTCGGTTGTCAGCATGCAAAAAAAGTAAAAGATCTCCAGTGGCTTCACCGGCACCCGCATTCATTTGTATGGCTCGACCGTTAGATCCTGTGACAACTCGGTGGCTGAACTTTTTAGCTATAGAGTTGGTGTCATCTGTGCTTCCTCCATCGCTCACAATCAATTCGTGAGGAGAAAGCTGTTGGATTTGCGTCAAGGTATTCTCAAGAACCAACTCTTCATTGAGGGTGGGGACGATGATGGATACTTTCAAACTGATATATCTCCAGACGGGAAGGGAGAGGGAAGACTTCTCATTTTATAGAAGCTTTCACCATGTTTGGAGCCTGCAAACGAATTTCGGGAAAAGTTAATCATAAAACAGGCGGGATTTCAAACCTACTGGCCGCCGGAGGCTGAAAAAAGATAGTCAGAAGGCAAGATTCTTATCCTTTTATGTCATCTGATGAAAAAATATTATAGAATGTAGGGTCCGTAGATGCTTAATTTAAAAGATTCCCCTCCGCATAGCGGGGGAAGGTGAATATGTTAGCCCATTTTATCGATTCCAGATCATTTCAATGCGGGTATTTTAAGGATAGAAAGTCCTTTTTCGAGGAATACCTGCTAGAAGATGTCTCTGAGGTTGAATTTGAATACCTTTTGGCCCACGGTATGCGCCATTTCGGGGATTATTATTTCCGCCCCAAGTGCCAGGATTGCTACCAGTGTATTCCCATCAGGGTGAGGACCGATAATTTCAAAATGACCCGGAACCAGAAACGGGCGTTGGCTTCCTGTAAGAATGTTGAGTTTAAGATTGGTGCTCCTCAATACACTCAGGAGAAGTTTGAGCTTTACCTCACGCATAAAGAAAGGTTTTTTTCTCAGCAGGATGATGTAGAAGATGAACAGAATTTCAGGCTGTCTTTTTATGTCAACACACCCTTTGGAATTGAGATCGAATACTATATTGATGGAAAGCTTATAGGGGTCGCACTGGGTGACAAAACATCCCAGTCTTTTTCTGCCATTTATACTTTTTATCAGGTTCCCGACAAAAAAATGAGCCTTGGAACTTTCAGTGTATTGAAGCAGATGGAATATGCTCTCGAAAATCGTATCAAATACTTTTACCTTGGTTATTATATTGCCGAGAATGCCTCCTTGGTTTACAAAGCAAGTTTTAGGCCTAATGAGGTCTATTTGGATCGGGAGTGGCGTCCCTTCCGAAATACCGAAGGCGACTTTCTCATTCCTCAAGATAAGTTACAATGGAAGAACTCCGACCAGTTGGTTAAAGCCGCATCACATATGGAGTTCACCTGAGATCCGATCATGATAATGCTTGAATCTTCGCTTGAAGGGGAGTGGGGAATTGAGTTGAATTGAGATTTCCCAGTCCCTATAATCTGATAGATAAGCACTCCCTTATTTATAACGCAGCTCTGTTTTTCTTTGAGGACTATGAGTAAGAAAAAGAATAATAAAAAATCGATACTATCAATTAGTAAAAAACGCATTTCATCAATCGCATTGGGACTTCTGGTCTGCCTGATTGTGGGAGGTGTTTATGTTGGAACGAAACCAGTTGTAAAGGTTTCTCCAGTGGCTCCGGCAACAGGTTTTTTGATTGAAACCCGACCGATTATGACGGATGCCGTATTTACGGGGAGGGTAGCAGAAGCCTATCGTATCGCTGCGGAAATCCCCAAAGTGATCGACAGTCTGTTTTGTTATTGTTACTGCAAGAAGAATCACGGACATAAAACCCTGCTGACCTGCTACACAAACAAGCATGGCTCCAAGTGTGATATCTGTTTAGGGGAAGTGTTTTATGCCTATGAACTGTATAACCAGGGAAAGACCTTGGATGAAATTGTAATTGCCGTGGACAAGAAGTTTTATCGGCCCTTTCGCAGGACTTAAAATAAATTATGGAAAACGTGGCCCAAGATAAACCTGTCAGTATTTATATTCCATACACCTTTCTGGTTGCGGCACTTTTGTCGGTTTTTGTGATGTCGATCAATAAGGTGGAATTAAAACCCTTTGAAACCGAATATCCGGCCGAGGCATTTTTGTCTCCCGAATTTGAACTGCCTACTTTGGCGGGGGGGAAGGTGAAGCTTTCAGATTATCGCGGCAAGGTTGTATTCATCAACTTCTGGGCGACCTGGTGTGGAACTTGTGAAGTGGAAATGCCTTCGATGGAGAAGTTGTATCGAAAATATAAAGATTTTGGCTTTGAGATGCTCACTATTAGTATCGATACTGATCAAAGCCTGATTGAGCCGTTCATGAAAAAATTTAATCTGACTTTCCCCGTATTGCTTGACCCCGAAAGTGTAATCGCCAAAAAAGTTTATAAGACTACAGGCGTTCCGGAAACCTTCATTGTTAACAGAGAAGGTCTGATTGTTCATAAAGCGATTGGTCCTCGTGACTGGGCTAACGACGAGACCTTGGAAGCTTTTTCTCAAATGGTGTTGGGGAGTTGAGCATGCATTTTATCCGCCTTTCATCCGTATATTTTCTGGCAATCCTCTTTCTATTCTCAGCTCAGAAAACCTTTGCTCGCGGAGATGGACACAAACCTGAGGAAATAAAAGCGGAAGCGCCGGCGGCTACTGACTCGATGTACTCCGTTAAGGAGAATGAAACCGAACCACTTTTAGACTCTAGTGATAGCCTGGATAATATGTTTTCTCCATCCGACCTGTTTATGCAAGACGAATTGGTGGAGCCGATGCCAATGGCTGGCAAGAAAATGGAGGGGAGCCATAACGAGCATGCTGGACCTCAGGTTGAACTTTCCCATCACGAAAGAGTTTCTTCCTCCAGTAAAGGATTCGGAACGGCTGTCGGCATCACCCTGTTTGCCGGTTTAGCTTTTGCAGGTCTCACATTCAGGCGGCCGGGAGAATGACTTGATGGCAAACGGACTATCAAAAATTCTGCAAGACCGGTTAGGCCTACATCTTCTTGAGTACGACATTCCAGAGCATTCAAATTCCATAAAATATTCTCTTGGCGGGATGACCCTCTCGTCCTTCACGATTCTGGCTATCAGTGGAATTTTGTTGGCACAGTTTTTTGTTCCAGACCCAGAGCGCGCTAATCAAAGCCTGCATTATCTGGTTGATCAGGTTTATTTAGGTTGGTTCCTGCGAGGCATTCATTTCTGGGCGGCGGAAGTGTTGACCGTGACCATGACTCTGCATGTGATACGCGTCTTTTTCACCGCATCGTATAAAAACCCCCGTGAAATAAACTGGCTGATAGGAATCGGCCTGATGGTGCTGATGGTGACCCTGCTGTTTACCGGAACGGTTATTAAATGGGATCAGGAAGCGTATGAAGCGCTGGCGCATTTTCTCTGGGTGGCTGAGCAAATGGGTGTTTTTGGTTTGCCTTTGACTGAAGCGTTTGCACCGGGAGTGCCATTGCTAAATCGGATTTATATGGCCCATATATCGTTGCTCCCAATCATCACTCTATTGATGCTGGGATTGCACTTGTTCTATGTTAAATACCACAAGCTGTCGTCTGTGCCGAATGCGCGGGAAAAAAGTAAGAACATACCTTTCACTCAGCACATGGCATACCTTCAGAGAGCGGGAGCAGGAGTTTTTCTGTTGATCTGTCTGCTGGCACTTACTATAGCCCCACCATTAGGGGAAGAGCCTGTGTTGGGCCTGGAAGTGACCAAACCACCGTGGCAGTTCGTCTGGATATTTGCTTTGGAAAATTTATGGGTGCCTTCTCTGATTGTCGCACCTCCGTTAATCATCTTGTTTTTGGCCGCTATTCCCTTCGTCGATCAAAATAAAGAACGGTACTGGAAAAAACGTCCACTGGCGATGATGGTTCTAGTCGGATTCATCCTGCTTTTCACTTACCTCATTATCTGGGGAAAAGTAACAACCATGACCCACTCCATGTAACTACTGGGCGTAGGGCCGATGAGCCGTGGCTTTAGTTGGCTGGCAATCGTGTTCTCGGCTCAATACATCCCTCCCTTCATAACGTGGAACTGAGGGAGGGTTGGCTTTTTTCTTGCCCGTTTCCCCTTTCAAGGGAATGGGTGATTTACATTATGAAAAAGTGATGAGTATAAATATAGAAATCCTAACTAAAAAAGATTGCTGTCTTTGCGATGACGCGAAAGCAATTGTTGAGCGAGTGTTGCCCGATTATCCTGCGACTCTGATTTTGACAGATATTGAATCTGATCAGGCCCTGTTTGAGTCTTACAAAGAGCGCATCCCTGTGGTACTCATCAATGGTGAAGAAAGCTTTGTCTACAAGGCGCACGAAATCACTCTACGTAAAAAGCTGGATAAAATTATGGAGTTATGAAAATGGTAGAAAAGATTGCTCTGACTGAGCAAATGTTGGGAGAAAAATTGCAAGAGATGGCACCAGAATGGAAAACTGGTAAGAACGAGAAAGGTGTGACTTATATCGAACGGGTACACCATGCCTCTAAATTCATGGAGGGGATTGCTTTTGTGGGTAAGGTGGCTGAAGCAGCAGAGGCCAATAACCACCATCCTGATATCATTGTTAACTACAAACGTATAACCATCCGCTACTGGACGCACTCAGCCAGCGGCGTTACCCTCGCCGATGTGCAGATGGCTCAGAAAATCGATCCACTTTTCTAAGTTGTTCAATGCTGTTTTTAGCTGGGCTTTTGTTTTTCGGGGAGCGTGATAACAAAGGTTGTTCCAAAAGGCAGGTTTTTTTGAACGGTTATTGTCCCATTGTGTCTATCAATAATTTTTTGGCAAATGGCTAAACCTATGCCGCTTCCCTCAAATTCGCTTCGACCATGTAGTCTTTCAAACGGTTTAAAGATTCGATTGTAATATTTATCATCAATTCCAATGCCATTGTCAGACACCTCGATCTGCCATTTCTTTATTTTCCCCAAAAATATGCTGGTAATGCTGATGATGGGCGGCAAGTCCTCCCGATGGTATTTTAGAGCGTTGGATATTAAATTCTGAATTGCTTTTGGGAATTGAATGGGATCCACTTCGAGTGTGGGTAACTCGCCCATGTTGATAGTCGCATTTTTATTTTTGATCTGATGGCTTAGATCCTCAATGACTTGAATGACTAATTTTTTCAGGGAAACGCGTTCATATTTTTTTGGTTGTTGGGTTACCTTTGAATACTCCAGGAGATCACTGATATAATTTGACATTCTAAAAGCAGCTTTTTTCATCCGACTCAGATAACCCTTGGCTTCTTCATTCAGAGAGTCTTCCTTTTCGATAAGCCGGTCGCTAAAAGTTATGATTTTGCGTAAGGGTTCCTGCATATCGTGGGATGCAAGATAGGCGAACTCTTCTAAATCCTGATTACTTCTTTCAAGAGCAAGGGTTCTTTCCTGAACTCGATCTTCAAGTTCTTTGGAATGCCTTTTTAATGCCTCTTCAAGGTTTTTACGTTCAGTGATGTCACGAATATAAGATAAAAAATGAAGGGGATTTTTATCGCCATCCAGAACAATAGACGCGTTTAAATATACCCAGATAATGTGACCATCTTTATGGATATAGCGTTTTTCCATGTCGAATGACTTTATTTCTCCACGAATCAAGCGCTGGCATTGGTGCAAGTCCGCCTCAAGATCATCAGGGTGTGTGATAGTTTCGAATTTCATGCTCATCATTTCCTCTCGTGTATAACCCAGCAGATCGCAAATAGTTGAAGGGAATTTTAACCAACTTCCATTCAGGCCAACATGAGTTGTCATGACAAGGGAAAAGTTTTCAGTTTGCTTTAGTTGCTCTTCGGCTTTTTTCAGCGAATCACTGATGCGTCTCTTTTCAGTGAGATCTGTGAAAAGAGTCAAAGTCATGGTAGAAGCAACTCCCAGGAAGGTTTGTAGTAACAACAGGGATTTGTTTGGTTCTTGATGTATGGCGAAAGGGCCATTTCCATTTATAGTTTCCCAGATAGAAATAATGGATATGACCAGTGTGGGTACAGTCACACCAAGTTTATCAAAACGAAATACCGCCCAAACCAAAAACGGAAAGGGCAGGTATGCCAAGGGATAATGACTGTCTCCTGACCAGTTGGCAAAAACAATCTTGCAGACAATGATTAAGGAGATAACAAGAAAGATACCCTCTCTCATTAATTTGGGGTGAAAGCGGTTCGAAGGTAGGGTCGAATGTACTATTAGAATCGGAGTAATAACTAGGATCCCAATGGCGTCTCCGAGCCACCAAGTTAAAAATGTTTCGTTGAACTGATCCCAGTTGCCCAGGCCGCTTAGCATAACTGTGGAAGTTCCGCAGGCAGCACTGATTAAACTGCTAATCCCCGAGGAGAAAACTATAAAAATAAATACGTTTTTGACCTGGTAAAAAGGATCACTCGACTTGGTGAACCGATATAAAAAATAGGCTCCTAGTAATGCTTCCCCACAGGCACCCAAACCGATGCTGAGTCCAATGGGAATAAACTTTATCAATGATAAATTTTGTTGCAGTACAGAAATAGAACCATTTAGAAGAAACGATCCGATTAAAATGCCAGGCCAGACTTTGTAACCATAGCGGAGTATGGCAAACAGGGCAATTCCTGATGCCGGGAACAGTGCTGTTGAATATCCGGGAGGCATAACCAGCCAGGTGCCGAGGCGGCCTGTAATAAAATAACTAATTGCAAGCCCGACTAAGGGAAGCCCCAAACTATAGGGTTTATTATTGAATTGGTTTGGCATGGGTCTTTCGGTTGGGATGTGAACAGTGCATTGATAGAAATTACTAGTTTTTGATCAATACAAAGCAATAAAGGTGCCATAAAAATAGACTGAAGGTTAGTATAAATATATGAGTATGTTTTTAATTGTAACTGGCTGATTTTAAAGTGATTTCTTGTTTTTGATGTATAGGAATGAGGATGTTTTTTTTGGTAGGTGGGAGAGGTTGGTATTGAAAGATAATCGAATTTTTACAGTCTGGGGAATCCTGTAAAAATTTTGCTACTAAGAGGCGGTGAGAAAAGTTGAAGTGCAGTGTTTGTTTAGGTGTACAACCCATGAGAACTGGTACCGGATTAAGTATTCCTTCGGTTACTAGCTTATCTCACTCATGGGAGTTTATTTCGTTTCTTCTCTTAAGATATCATCAAGAGTCTGGCGGCTTCGGGTTTGCACACACTCGTTGCCATTGACCACAACTTCAGAGATGAGGGGTTGGGAATTATAGTTCGATGACATGACGTGTCCGTAGGCTCCTGCTCCTCCTATCACGATGCAGTCTTTGGGTTGTGGCATGGGTAGTTTGCGGGCTACAGGTTCTTCATTCTTTTGCGTCAGCACATCGCCAGACTCACAAACGGGACCTGCGACGATGAGATCCTGTTCTGGTCCAAGATCATCTCCGTCAAACCAGATGGGGTGAAACGATCCATAGGCCATAGGACGGAGGTGGTGACAGAAACCAACATTGGTGAGTACATAGTCTATGCGTTTTCCATCTTCATCAAAGGTATGGTTGTGAGAGCGGACTTCTCCTATCAGGTATCCGCAACCTGCTACAAACCTTCGTCCTGGTTCAATTTCACAGACGATGTCTCGACCGAAATGGTCTTTCAATAGTTTTGCGCGTTCTTCGAGGATGGTTTTGTATCCGGTAATATCTTCCTGCGGTTGATCTGGATCATATTGATAGGGCAGTCCTCCACCAAAGTTTACCGACTCGACTTCTTCAAACTGTTTGGCAAACTCCACCAGTTTTCCGGTGATGCGTTTGAGGTGTTCCATATCTCCACCGGACCCAATGTGCATATGCACACCGGAAACAGTCAGCCCATACACTTTGGCAAGACGCTTGACCTCATCCAGATTCTGATACCAGATTCCGTGCTTGCTATAGGGCCCGCCAGTATTGGTTTTTTTTGAATGGCCTGCGCCCTCTCCAGGGTTGATCCTGATTGAGATTTTAGGGGAGCCGGCACCTTTGGCTTTGAATGCCCTGCCGTACTCTTCGACCATACCCAATGTTCCGCAATTGCAGTAAATGTTGTTTTCAAGGCAGAACTTTACATCGTCATCGTTAAAAAAAACGTCGCTGGTGAAACAGATGTCGTCGGTGCTGAATCCGGCTCGTAGGGCACGTTGCACTTCAAAAACACTGACCGCATCAATTTTGACTCCGTTGTCGAGCATTTCTTTAAGAATCCGGACATTGGAGCTGGCTTTCATAGCGTATCGGGTAACTGGGGCCAATTGTTTTATTTCTTCAATCGAGCGACGCAAAATTTCCAAGCTGTATACATAAACGGGGGTGCCGAACTCTTTGGCAATGTCCCGTACTTCCACATTTTCAATTTTCATAAAATCTTCCAGACTAATGGTTCAATAATATAATCCCGTTTTTATAGCATAGATTTTGAGATCAAAGAATCCCTTTGTTTTCAATTGACATTTCTTCGCGATGGAGTAGTTTGAATTGATCCATAACAATCGAAAAAAATTTCAGGGAATAATTTTGCTATGACGAAATGGACCATTGACGAGGCCCGCGAACATTACAACATCAATGGATGGGGTGCGGGTTATTTCGATATTAATACCAAAGGAAATATTGTTGTTCGCCCTGATAAAAAGAGCGCACATCATATAGACCTAAAGGTACTGGTCGATGATATCCAATCTAAAGGATATTCTCTACCGGTTCTTATTCGATTTTCAGACATTCTTAAGGCCAGCATAGCCAATCTGGCCAATTCTTTTCAAAACGCCATTGAAGAATATGGGTTTGAGGGCCAGTATCACGGAGTTTATCCCATCAAGGTCAACCAGCAAAGACAGGTCGTGGAAGAGATTGTTAAATTTGGACAGCCTTTCAATATCGGATTGGAAGCTGGCTCCAAGCCAGAATTACACGCGATACTTGCCATCCTTGATAATCCGGAGGCCTTACTGGTCTGCAATGGATATAAAGATGAATCTTTCATTCGACTGGCACTGATGAGTCAGAAGATGGGCAAGAAGGTCTTCATCGTTGTGGAGAAATTAGATGAACTTGCGATGATCGAGAGAGTCGCCGGGGAACTGGGGGTCAAGCCGAATATCGGACTCCGAATCAAGCTGGTGAGTGCAGGGCAGGGGCGTTGGTCCTCATCGGCCGGGGAGTATTCGAAGTTTGGACTGAACCCTATGGAACTGATGGAAGCCCTTGAAATCGCAAAAAATAAAAACATTCTCGATTGTATCAAGCTGATTCATTTTCATTTAGGAAGCCAGATAACCAATATCCGCAGGATCAAAAACAGTCTGAAAGAAGTAGGGCGATTCTATTCTGAATTGATGCAATTCGGCTGCAACATTCAGTACATAGATGTTGGTGGCGGGTTGGGTATTGATTATGACGGATCGCGGTCCACCTTTGCTTCCAGCACCAACTACTCAGTGCAAGAATACGCCAACGATGTGGTCTATCACTTGCTGGAAATCTGCAAAGCAGAAAACCTGCCGCACCCAAATATCATCTCGGAATCCGGCAGAGCCATGACTGCCCATCATTCCATTCTAGTTGTTAATGTGTTGGATGTGACCAGTTTTCCTGAATGGAGTGACGAGATTAACGTTCCTGAAGATACACCTGAAGCGGTAAAAGAAATTTTTAATGTGCTCAACTCTACCTCCAACAAAAACCTGATCGAGTCGTGGCACGATGCCGTGCACCTGAAAGACGAGGCACAAAGCAAGTTTCTGCTCGGGTTGCTTACCCTTTCCGACCGGGCTTTGACTGAACGCATATACTGGGGGATTTGTCGAAAAATTGAGAAACTCAGTTCAAGGTTGAAATTCTTGCCGGACGATATCCGTAACCTCAGAACCCGGTTGGCCGACAAATATTTCTGTAATTTTTCTGTGTTTCAATCGGTGCCCGACTCTTGGGCGATTGATCAGGTATTCCCCGTAGTTCCCTTGCACCGTCTGAATGAAGAGCCTGACCGTGACGCAACGCTTGAAGATATCACCTGTGACTCGGATGGAAGAATAGACAACTTCATCGGCACTAATCGCGGTACTGAAAATACTTTGCGTGTGCATTCCCTGAAAGAGGAGGAAAGCTATTCCCTTTGTATTTTTCTTACTGGGGCTTATCAGGAAATTCTAGGAGACTTACACAACCTGTTTGGCGATACCAACACTGTACACGTGTCGATTAAAGAAGATGGGTCGATAAACTACGAGCAGATTATTGAAGGTGAAAATGTGACGGATGTTCTGGACTATGTGCAGTTCAGTGCTGATGAACTCGCTGGACGCATAGATGGTTTCCTGATCGGGTGTGTGCAAAGAGGTGTAGTCACGCAACAGGAGGCCGATGACTTTCTTGCGCTTTACAAGGAAGGCTTGAATGGTTACACCTATTTGGTCAAACCAGACGCAGTTGAAAAAGATTAGTGCTCCTGAGGTTCAGACTCTTCATAAAAACTTTTTACCTGTTCGATACGTTCTTGCGTGGTCGGGTGGGTGGAGAAATAGCTGGCTTCATCTGACTTGCCTCCAGAGTCCCTGCGGAAAATACTGAAAACTTCAATCAAATGGTGAGGTGGAGTTTCAGCCTTTACCAGATAACCAACACCCAGTCTGTCTGCCTCCAGTTCCTGCGGACGGGAAAACCCACCGACCACAGCCGGTTTTACCAGATACTCGGCATAGCCCACCCCAGGCACAAAAACATTGGCAACTGTAAAGGCGATGGATGTCAGAATAGAAACTCCCATGCTGGAATAATAATGTCCTGCTTTTAAATGGCCTATTTCATGCGCCGCTACAGCCACTCTCTGTTCTGCTGTTAATTGATGCAGAAGATCGTCGGTAATATTTACGTCGTTTCCCGTTGTCACCCAGGCATTGGAAAAGTCTGCATAATGCACCACGGCGTTATATTCTTCATCGGGGAAGTTGGCATGGGCAACGGTGTCCACCGCGATTTTCCATAGATAGAGGTCATGGCCGCAACCGACGCATTCCTTCGGTGTGGATTGACATCCAGAGGCAATGATTAGAAAAAGTAGAAATATTTTTTTCATGGTAGAGGAAAGATGCAAACCTGCTATGACTTCTTAGGCTTTGCCCGATTGCAGGACATCCACCATCTCTTGATGGATCAGGCCGTTGCTAACGAGAATTTCCTCGTCATAAATTGTTGCGGGGGTGCCATCGAATTTTGATAAGGTAGCCCCGGCTTCTGTTGCGATCAAAGCTCCTGCGGCGACATCCCAGGGGCAGAGCTTGAGTTCCCAGAAACCTTCAAACCGACCCATTGCTGTATAAACCAGGTCCATAGCGGCGGAACCGGGACGGCGCACAGCCTGGCACGACTTCATGAAGCGGCAAAAATGGTTTAAGTTGTCATCCAGCGAGTTGATAACTTTGGGGTGAAAACCTGTGACGAGTAGGCTCTCTCTCAATGTAGGAATTGTAGAAACCTTGATGGGCTTGCTATTGAGGGTAGCTCCTTTGCCTCGTTCAGCAACGAACAACTCGTCCAGACAGGGGTTGTAGATCACGCCGACTTCCAACTGACCTTCGTGTTCGAGTCCTATGGAAACGCAATAACAAGGGTAACCGTGGGAAAAGTTCAGGGTCCCATCGAGGGGATCAATGATCCATTTACTCGGTGACAAACTGCCTTGCGCGGTGCCAGACTCTTCAGCCAGGATATCGTGGTCGGGAAAAGTTTGCTTGATCCTGTCGATGATTGTTTTCTCGCACAGGAGGTCGACCTCTGTAACCGGATCATAAAATTCTTTGTAAGATATTTTCCCTATGGAGTCCTTGCGTTCTCGTAGGATTGTCCCGGCTGCTAAGGCTGCTTCGACTGCTACCTGAACCGCTTCGCTCATTCCAACCACCCACCACCGACAACGCAGTCATCTTGATAAAACACGGCAGACTGACCGGGCGCGATGGAAATCTGAGGATCATCAAACTCGATCTTTGCGCGTAATCCGTCAAGCGGCGTTACTGTTGCAGGAACTCCCTGATGTCGATAACGGATCTGTACATCGGCACGAAACGGACCGGAAAAATCGAGACTCCATTTTACCTGATTCACTGTGCAGTCGGGCCGCTCCAGTTCTTGCTTGGGGCCGACGGTGACGCGGTTTTGCACCGGGTCTATATGTGTTACAAAATGCGGCTCCTTGAGTCCGCCAAGATTGAGCCCTTTTCTTTGTCCAATGGTGAAAGCCGGGTAGCCTGGGTGTTTGCCCAACACCTTGCCCGCAGAGTTTACGATCTCCCCTTCTTGCAAGGCTTTGCCGTTTAATTGTTTGGCGATGAACTTAGGATAATTGTTATCAGGAATGAAACAGATTTCATGCGATTCGGCCTTCTCTGCAACGTTTAATCCCAATTGCCGAGCCCGTTCGCGCACTTCTTTTTTATCCATGTCACCAAGCGGAAACTCCAGCCGCGCTAGTTGTTCTTGTGACAGGTTGAATAGAAAATAACTTTGGTCTTTAAACCTGTCTCGTCCTCGGCGAACCATCAGCCTGCCCGAAGAGTGTTTAACGATGGAAGCGTAATGTCCAGTTGCAACGCGCTTAATTCCAAATGACTCGGCCTTATGAATCAACTCTTCAAATTTCAGTTTCTGATTACACATCGTACAGGGAATTGGCGTCCTCGCCTGCATGTACTCCGAGATGAAATAGTCCACCACCTCTTCCTTAAACTTTTTTTCCATGTTGAGGATGTAAAAGGGGATGCCGACTCGCTCAGCCACCCGTCGGGCATCGGCCATATCATCGAGGGAACAGCAAGTTCCGAACCGGCTATCTGCGTTCGAATAATTCCACAACTGCAGGGAAACTCCAACAGCCTCATATCCGCGTTCCTTCATGATCCCAGCGGCTACAGAGCTGTCTACCCCGCCGCTCATGGCGACAACAATTTTTTCTGTTTTTTCCGCAGTTGTCATATTTTAAAGAAGATCATTAAAGCTGAAAAATGAAAGGCAGGAATCGCCCAAACGCCGATCCTTGTAATACTCAAGTTTATCATAGTTTTTCTGCAAAACGGTTTTATGGAAATGTTCGACCACAATCATAGCTTCCTGACGCAGTATTCGCGATTGTGATAACCCGAGCAAAGTCGGTTCATAGAGGTCATCGGCGAAAGGCGGGTCCAAATAAACCAGGTCGAAGCTCAATTCTCGTTCCTTGAGTGCTTTTAGTCCTACAAGGGCAGGGAATTCCAATAAAATCCAGCGTGGAGAGTCGCCTGTCATCCTGCATTTCTCCAGGTTTTGTAGGATGATGCGTTGAGCCTCTGGGTTTGGTTCGACAAATGCCACCATTTCCGCACCTCGACTGAGAGCTTCAATGCCCATGCTTCCACTGCCCGCGAACAGGTCGAGAAACGTCAATCCCTCCAATCCTGGCCCGACTTGATTGAAAAACGACTCCTTAACCCGGTCGAGAGTAGGGCGGATGTCGGCAGAGCCAAGGCTGACCAGCCGGGTTCCCCGGGCTGAGCCCGAAATTACACGCATTTATAGAGGTTCCTTTCACTAATCGTATTAGTATTGAGCAAGGGCTTATCGAGCCGCCAGAATTTGTTTCTAGCTGGATAAAGCTATTGCAAACTGGCCCCACGCCGAGTGGGCCGAGGTTCTTCGCAAACGAACTTGACAGTATTCATATCTATAACTATTATAACTAAGGTTTCCAAGGAATTAGTGGTCGGGTATCGTCTAATGGTAGGACGCCAGATTCTGATTCTGGATGTCGAGGTTCGAGCCCTTGTACCCGAGCCAATTCCTCTGGACCAGCCTGTATAAATCATCATTACCAGCCCTGATAAGGCTCGGTTTTTTTTTGTAAGGAAGTATGAATATTTATCGCAATCCATTTATTATCGCGCTATGGGCTCCCATATACCAGCTAGTAGCGACGATAGCTATCACTAACGATTTCTTGATGATGGCGATTTTTATCATGTTCACCCTGGGGTTGCTCGGCGCTTATGTCAGCGACTTCCCGGTTCTGTCGACACTATATATGAATGAAGTGTCCCATAAAACCGCTGTTTCTTCATTAATGGGCATGCTTCTGGGGTTTATCCTGTTCCTGGCCTTTGGTACAGGCGGAAATGAAGGGGAGGATGGAGGCACGATTTCAGCAGGCGGTAAGTTCATGGCAACATGGGGTATACTGTCTTTACCTGCTTACCCCTTAATGGTATATCTGATTTTTGGGGTGAACAAACGCGATCTGGAAGCAGAAGATGTGCTCCGAAAAGAGAAAAAGAAAAAACGGGCTGGTCCACCCATCATGGAAAAAGATGGGTTTTAGCGGCCTCGCCGCAGGGAAATTTTTTCAGTAAAGTTTAGTAAAGAACGAAGTAATCCCCTTTTTAAAGTACCGTTCCGGGCATGAAAGCTTCGGAAGTGGATAACACAAGGGGCTGGGGTGATTCACCCTCTTAAGATTCACCAGCCATTATATATGGCCCCATCGTCTAGCGGCTAGGACGCTGGCCTCTCACGCCGGAAACAGGGGTTCGATTCCCCTTGGGGCTACTTGTTTTATAAAGAGTTAAGCGGCTTTTCGTTTTACTTTTTTGTCTAGTTGGCTACAGGTTGTCTACAACCATTAAAAGTATCCATAGCCTTCCTGAGTGTTTCATCGGTTAAATGCCCGTATCTTTCTTTAAGAAGATTCACGCCTTTGTGACCAGAAAGAGTTGCTACAGTCAAATGATCTACTCCTTTGTTCAGTAATGAAGAACAAAAGAAATGCCTAAGATCATGCGGCCTAGGAATCCAATCTAATCCCGCTTTTCTTACAGCTTTCTTCCAAGCCTTCTGAAACGCTCGAACAGTAACATCAAAAATCTTACCGTCCATTCTCCTGACACGTTGTCTAAACCTCATCACATCAGATACAGCCTCGGTGAATGGAATCCTCACAAAATCACCCGTCTTGGATTGCTTGACCTCAATCATGTCTTTGTTCAATCGAACATCAGCCCAGTTAAGATTAATGGCATTACTCAACCTCAATCCAGTATGAGCTAGCAGTAGAGCCAAAGCATGATAACGATCATCAAGACAACCAATAACGTGATCTAATTCTTCCTCACTCAAGAAACGTGTTTGATAAAAACCTTTTCGATACGTAATAGCTGGAAGCTTGAAATTCTTATCACCCAACTGGACAATATCTCGAATAACCCTTGCGTGTTTCTTCAAGGATGATTCGGGAAGATCATTCTTGTCATCAAAGTAGGCTTTTACCTTTTCATCTATTTCACCCAATCGAGTATCGTCAAAGAAAGGTATGAGATGATAACGAACAATAGATTCATACCGCACTTGTGAAGCTTTGCTTTTTCTTATTAAAACTTCATTGAGATACTGACTGGCTAACTCTCCAAACTTCTTTTTGGAGACCTGATATTCCCCCCTTTCTATCATTGTCTTGAGATGCTCCAAACGTCTTCTT
>JAJDBH010000137.1 GCA_029261455.1 Nitrospinaceae bacterium | reverse complement strand
GCTTGCTCATTCTAAGTAGTCTTCCCTGAAAAACCCTGTGTTTCGGGAACGACTAAGCCGTCCAGAAGTTAGTGAGTGGGGGGACCCAACGGTGTACGGTCGCCCGTGTAATAAAGCGAGTCATCCGGAGTATCCATGACCAGTGAAAGGATGTTGAATCCAAGCACCAAAGCCACCCAAATTCCGAAGGGCGTATCTAGAGCTATTTCTGGTATGCGGAGCCCCAGCCAGATCACCAACGGAATCCAGAAAACATGCCCCAGCCCGAGCAGGCGGACAAACCCGTAGCCGCTGAAAAGCAACATCATGAACATGCCCCCGGCCAAGGTAGAAATCAGGACTGCCTGTGCCTCCAGCGTGTGAATGAAAAACAACGGCCCCATCATATTCAGCGCCATTAAAAGGACCACCCATAAAGGCCAAGGGGCTTTCATGGAAAAAATAGATTTCATAAACCTTATGACCAACCGCATTTTCTTCTCCCTCAAGATAAAAAAATTGTAGTACTTCCCAGTCAAGAAGTCGGGAAAAAGCGCCTGGCCTTACAACTTATTTCAAATAAGATGGGATTTTAAAAACTACGGAGGGTCGAGACTAAACAATCATAAAAAAAGCCGCGACCGAAAAATTTAAATTTCGGAGGCGGCTAAATTTAAAAAACAACTATATTAATTTAACGGCTTTAATTCACAGGTGTCATTCAGAGATACGACTCGGACTGGTCCCGGGAGGTGAGACCATTGCTCTCGATTCAATTGGTTGATTTCCTCTTCCAGTGCAGTGATTCCATTTTTGTCTATTTGGTCACTATAAAATAGTTTTCCCACCGCCCAGCAATCGGCGTTTCCAACCTGATCAAAATGATCATAGATATCCTCAGCTCCTTTAACCAAATGCCCCAGTACCAGCCTGGCGCATGAAAAATTAACCGCGAATGAACGGGCATTTTTAGAAAGGTCCTTGAGTTGCCCTGAGTTGATTCGGATCACAGAATTACCCGCTCTGGTCATGCTGGCTTCAGAAATCTTTCGAGCCGATGAGTCGGAGACTACTTTTACCCGAGCACTATGGTAGTCACTACAGTACATATTATCGAAGGACTCTTGCGCCCACGCAGGCAACGAAAAGGTAATTAAAAAGATTACGGTCAATATCAATTTTCGCATAATGTTCCCTTCTTCAAAATTCAGGTTTAGTCCAAAGATAATTTTTGAGCCTTTAATATATAGTTCCAAGGTCCATAAAAATCAATAAAAATCCCTATTTAGGCCTAATTAAATATGCTTTTATTATAAGTTTTTCGATTAAAATTTAAAACTCTATTTCTAGACAAGTATTTTCAGGTAATCCGTGACTTCAAGCTCAAGAGATTATATATTCACAGTACGAGGAGGAAAAAAATGGATACTACTTTGGAAAACGATAAAAATGTAGCTACGGGGGACTATTTCCTGCTGGCAACCCGAAAATGGGATGACAAGCTGGAGGATTATTTACCTGTTGACGATTCATCTACCGTAACCCAAGCCTTCAATGAGTACTCAAACGCAGAAAATGCTTATTTTTCAATGCGCTATGAAGGCTGTCCGCAGGCGGGCGGAAAAGATGTCAAAATTGAATTGTTACATATGCGTTTTGGCATCCCGCATATGGTCCGAAACCAAATCCTGTTTCCCTAGGTCGGCTGCTTGTTTTCCAGTTCCTGAATCAGGGACAGGATAGACCCCGCCCTCTGTTGGTTTGGGGCCAGACGGAGAGATTCTTTCAGGTGCACCAGGGCTTTTTCAGTATTTCTTTGGAACTGGTGATAAACCATCCCCAGACTTAAATGGACAGCTGGCATTGACGGGTTGATGCTCAAGGCCTTTTCAAAATTTTCAATCGCTGCTGGAATGTTTTTAGTCTGCATTTGAATATTGGCAATATTCAAATATGGAAAAGCGAATGAAGGGTCCAACTGAGCCGACTTTCGGTACTCTGTCAGAGCCAGGTCCAACTGGCCTTTCATCATCAAGGCATTGCCCGCACCAAAATGAGCTTTCGAGTGGTTGGGTTGCATGGATAAAAATTTCTCGAAATTCTCAAGAGCCTCATCAAACAGGCTGAGCTCCATCGCTAAAAAGGCCAGGTTATAAAAAGCCTGTTCAAAGTAGGGGTTAGACTTTATGGATTTTCGGTAAGACTCTGCCGCCTCCTGACGCCTTCCAGTAAGATGAAACGCACGGGCGATATTATAATGCGCCGGGCTATAATCCGGCTTTTGTTTCAAAGCCCTTTTAAAATAATCAATCGCCTCCGGCAGTTTTCTTTGCTTACCATAGATGTTTCCCAGGTTATTCAGTCCAAAAAAATAATTAGGGTTTAATTTCAACGCGCCTTTAAACTCAGCGATGGCATCATCATATTGTCCCAGTTCGTCATAAGCTTCACCGACATTATTATAGGGACGAACCAGATTAGGCGATTTTTTTTTCGCGTCGCTCCACAAGGTCACTTCATCCTTCCAGTCTTGATTTCGAACCATCACCCCTAGAGAAAAGAAAATCAGGATTAGCACCGCACAATATTGAATCAGTTTTCTTGCCGGTAAAATCTTTCGCGCATAGCTAAAACCTCCTGCCATTAAAAAAACTAAACCAACCATAGGCAAATAGGTTCTATGTTCTACTGCCACGTCCAACAAAGGAATAAAGCTGGATGTGGGCAACAGAGTGAGCAATATCCAAGCCATTCCAAATCCAACAAATCGTCTTTCAATCTCAAAAGTTTCAGAAACGCGGGTAGATATTCGAATCCAGAAGTATATGATAATTCCCAACGCGACGACCCCCAACCAATGAGTCGGTTGCAACCAGTTGTTCAGGACAGGGAAATCAATATCAATATTCATATTGAAAGGAAACAACATCTTCCGAAAATACTCAAAAGGCACTACAGAGGTTTGTGTCAAAAACCAGGTGCTCGGTTTGAGGTGGGCAGAAGAAGCAGATAGTAGCCCCCCCGCGACAAACTGTTTGTACCCCACGAACGTGAGAAGTGGAATTGCCAGAAGGAAAATCCATTTAGCATAAGTCGCTACCCAGGCTTTCGGTGCCTCACGAGAAATAAAATAAAAGTGGAAGATAAAAAGCATGGCTGGAAACGTAACAATAATTTCTTTTGATAGCCCTCCTAGAAAAAAGAAAATACCAGAGCCTATGAAATAGGCCCACCCTTTCTGACCGGTTTGCTTCCATTTTTTAAATCCACCAAAAAATAAAATCAGCGCACTCAGATAAAACACAGTGACCATTACCGACGAACGGCTTGAAATGTAGGTGACAGACTGTGTGTTAAGTGGATGCAACGCAAAAACCATAGCCGCAAAAAATGGTAGAACACCCAAACTTTTTTGGTGTGAAAAATCTTCCAAAAAAGTTAGGACTTTTCGCGCCAGCTGGTAAACCAACAAAGTGGCAAGAGCATGAAGCATAATATTGAATAAATGGTAGCTCCATACCTCAAATTCGCTGATGGCATAATTAATATTGAAGCTGAGAATTACCAGCGGGCGCAGGAACAAACTCTCCTTGTTCAAGAATAGAGGTATTTTGTCTAACCCTCGAATCCACGGTTTTTCGAGAATAGAAGGAAGGTCATCAAAGTGAAAAGAATTTAGGAACGTGTTGCTATACACTAGCCCAATCACGGCTACCAAAATTAATCTTGAAAATAAAAGGCTGGGGTTCATGGAGTTATTTTTTTCCTGTAAACACACGGATGTTCTTGAGTCATAATCAGGCCAATGCTTTTAAAAATTCCTGTTCAATTTTTTTTACCACCATCTCCCAGGAATACTGGTCTTCAGCTATGCCCCGGCATTTAGATCTCATTTCCTTAAAAGTTTCCGGGTCTCTTAAAAAAGTTTCTATTCCCTCAGCCAAAGCGCCTGGGGATGTATCATTAAAAAGAAGTCTCTCATCCACCTGTCTTAAAATTTCCACAGTAGCACCTACAGGGGTCCCCATCACAGGTAATCCGCTAGCCATAGCTTCGGCAGTCACCAGACCAAACCCTTCAATAGCAATGGTGGGAAGAACGAACAAGTCAGCACAGCGAAAATAAAGCGGCAAGGTTTCACGCGGCACCAGCCCAACAAGTTGAACACAATGAGAAACCCCTTGCTCCAGAATTAATTGTTCCATTCGATCTTTCAAACTTCCCTTCCCTGTGAACACCATTTGAAACTTAAGATCAGGGCTTTGACGATGAAGGATACCCGCCGCGCGTATCAGGTTTTCCAATCCCATTCGTTGTTCTAAACGTCGAACCGTCAACAGGAGAGGGGTTTCTGCCGACAGTTTTAGTTTTTCTCGAATAGAGTTTACCTCTTCAACAGAGGTTGGCGGCTTAAATTCTTCAATATCCACTCCGCCTGGAATCACGCACAGTTTAGGTGGAGTGAATGGATAGTATTTCAGAAACCGGTCTTTAGAATATTCACTCAAGAATAGAATACTGCGAGATACTGCATATCCAGCCCACTCCATCAACCGGATCAGCTGAAGTTGGATTTGTAACCGCCATGGTATTTCTGAATTTTCGGTGCCTAACTGATTGATCTTTTCCTCGTCGTACCAGGAGCTATGAAAATGGCAGACTTTTGGAACCCTCCACAATTGCGGATGCATAATAGCCAAGAAACCAACTAGAGGGTTATGGATATGCACCAAATCAATTTTTCCGGACTTCAGAATGTGATTCACTTTCCTTCGCACCGCTTTCCATAAAGAAATAACACTCTTGCTGTCCTTTACGGAAATACGGTGAAAAAAAACACCGTCAATCTCCTCATCGTTCGGCAACGACTCTGAAGGTTTACAAGTTATCAAATGCACTTGTTGATCCCTAGCCACCAAACGCTTATTAACTTGGTAGGTCAAACCCCAAGCACCACCCACTTCATCAGGATAACAGTGGTATTGCAGGGAAAGAATTTTGAGGTTTTTTTCAGGACCATTCATAAGTTGCAAAAGGATAAAACCAATGTGGAATATTTGCAAGAAAACTGCGAATTCAGAACCTATTTCATACAGAGATGCCTGGCTCAGGAGCTTATAAAACTCCCAGGATGATTATGGGCAACAAAATCCAACCCCGTTGAAAGCCAAGGTGTTATACTGTACATTAATAGTGGTAAATACATACCTGAATTTTGGGGGCGATCTGGTTTCGACGGGAGAGCTGATACAAAGGTTGCATGCACGGGATACCGTTGGCCCGTTAAAAAACGGTGTTTATATAATCGCTAACGATTATGATGTAGCTGTAGCCGCTTAATTTAAA
>JAJDBH010000136.1 GCA_029261455.1 Nitrospinaceae bacterium | reverse complement strand
ATCCTCCGGCCCGACGCGCCATTTTAAGTGAATAGCGAATGGCACCCCAGCCTCCAACTCGGTGGGGTAATTTAACGCTCATGACTTTTACTCCATGGTGGGTTCAGGTTCCTAATGACTTTTGAGGAACCCAGCCTTTTTGTTCATCGTTGAGACGAACTTCCAGCCAATCATCATGCCTGTCTGTGACAGTAACCAGAGCACCTTCGTGCAATTGGAATAAAGTAATCGCATCTACAGCGCGTCCAGATTTTACATCGACATTCTCAGCCAGAACCACTCCCAGTTTCAAATTGGATTCATTGATGATTTTAACTCCAATTGAAACAAAAGACAGCAAAAGAACACCGAGAAAGGCATTGCGTGCGACTTTCAGAAAAGGGAAATTCATCCAGAGGGTTAAGGTAACCCAGAAAACAAGATTCATGATAATTGCAAAATATACCAGTTCGTTGATGTTGAAATCGTTGACCCAGAAAAAAAGAATATTCAGTGTTCCTAGAGGTGGGGGTTCTATTTTGTCTTGGGTCTGCTGAATTGCAAATTTTAAATTAGCTGCCAGGTTTTCATCTCGTGGAATCCATTCTTGAGCGTGGATGTAGTTTAAAATAGCCGGGCCGGTTTTACCCATCCTGATATACGCATTCCCCAAGTTGTAATGAAGGTATCCGTTGCTTGCTCCTTCATGAATCAAGGATTCATAGACCTGGATAGACTCGGCGTAACGTTTTTCAGCATATAAAGTATTGGCGCGAACGATATCGTTTAAATAGTCAGAGGCACCCGCCGGCAGGGTTGTGGCAAGTGTCAGCAAAATAAATAAGAGAAATGAAATGATATTGGAATGTTTCATGACTGTTTTTCCAACACCTTAATCAGGTTTTCAGATTCGCCGAGTAGTTGCTTTGTACTGCCTTGGGTCATGGGTGCATATTGCAGGGTCTCGCATTTCTCAAGAAGTTTTCGGGTTTCCTCGGCTTGAAGTGAGGCATAGTTAGATTCTTTGAGACGCACCTGCACTTCTTCAGCTGTGATGGCTTTGCCTTGCAGGTTCAGTTTGTCGCCAACATATTCACGCAGAATTTCCGATAACTCTCTGGCGAACTCTTTGGAGTCGGAATGCTCTTGCATTTGTTTTAAACGTTGGCTGGCATTTTTATAGGCATTGCGACGTCGATAAAAAGGCACATCATATTTCATTCGATTCTGTCGTTTCATTAAAAATGCCGAAATGATGAAGAGAACCACCGGCGATCCAAAACCTGCTCCCATGAATATCAATGAATGGGAGCTGTCACTTTGTAATTTGTCCAGTTCGGTGTAGATGGGCAAAATATCCGTTCCAAGAGTTTCAATTTCTGGTTTTGTCATAAGCTTATCTTGCTGCCGGGATTGTACGAAGTTGAGATTTTCTTTTGCGGAAGAGGGTTTTATGTATAAAAAAATCGGATTGGTTTTCGCGATACGGTATTGCGCACTTTTCGAATCAAAATAGGGCAGGGAAAACTCTGGCAAGGTTCTGCTTCCAGCTTCCAAAGGCACAAGTGCAAACTTGAAAACTTTTTCTCCCCGAATTTGATTGTCGTGAACAGTTTGTTTGAATTCGGGCTTATCTGGATAGATTTTAAACAGGTTTTTTAAATCAGGTTCATCAAAAGATATATCCCTGACATTTCCCCTTCCAGAAACGGTCACAGTCAGGGTGGTGGTGTCTCCAACTTCAAGATCTCTTTTTCCAAGCTCAGCAGTAATCTTGAACTGTCCGATTAAGTTTTTGAATCCTTTTGGTGCTCTGACCGGCAAGGGTAAAACAACAACTGAAAGAGGTTGTGATCGCAGAACCTTATGTTCGGGCTGGACACCCCGGCCAAAAAATGGATCGCGGAAAATCTGGTTAAAGGGATCTAGACCATTGCGACCCTGCGCCCTGTGGTAAAGGTCCAGTTCAATAATGGCGGAAGGAACTTCAACCAATCCATTTTTTAATGGAAAAAGAGCTATTGATAGTTCTTGCACATGATATTGAAGTCCGTTTACGACCTTAATGTATGTTTTAGGTTCCCCAAGCTCTTCCTTGCTAAACCAGGACTTATCAAAAGGCAATTGTAGATTCAGGTTCTTGGCTTCTACGCGATGGAATAACCGGAAGGTGTAAACCAGTTGTTCTCCAAGATAGGCTTTTTTACTGGATAAAGAGGCTTCTACAAATGCGGCTTTGTTTGTGTTTGTTGTGCTACTGGAGGCTTTTTGTACTTCAACGGTTATGGCTTGCGTGGAATAATTTTTTCCGTTTATTTGCACTTTTGCCGGGCCAATGACAATGGCTCCGGTGTTCATCGGCGTTAGCCGATATTTATAAGTGATGGAAACACTTCGTTGTGTATTGATGTATTGAGTGGAGGAGGATGTTCCTGCCGAGGCAACCTTGAAGTCGGTTAAAGAAGGGAGCTGGGGCGGAGGCGTGTTCTTGGTTCGATTTATGACGATGGATAGTTGCAGACTATCTTCCAGAGTCAAGCTGTTCTTGTCGACGGTTGCTGTGACGGATATGTTTTGTCCAAAGCTTATGCCGCTGAATGCGAGAACCAGGAAAAGTGAGAGTAGCGCAGCTTTTTTAAATGTGCATATTCTCATTATTACCAGTCGTTCCCTTGATAATCTGATTTTGTTTTTCCTGCCTGCATGCGGCTGATATTTTTTAAATCTTCGGTGAGTCCTTCCAGCATTTGCTCGGCTTTCTCTTTCGAGATTTCTGCCTCCATTGTGGGTTCTCCGGGTTGGCTAGAGTTCTCCTCATTCTTGTTTTCCGAGACCTTATTTATAGATTCGGCGTCATCAGGAGGGGGTGGCTGATTTTCTCCCTGCTGGTCACCTTCGTTATTTTGTTCCTGATTTTCGCCTTTCTCATTATCGGAAGGCTCGTCTTCACCTTTTTGCTGGTCTTTTCCTGACTCCTGCTCTTCTTTCTTTTCTAATTCTTGACGGACATACTCTAAATTGTACTTGGCATCCATATCGCCGGGGTCGAGTGAAAGGACTTTTTTATAAGCCGACTCGGCTTCTTCAAGTTTCCCAAGTTTTACCATGGTGTTGCCCGTGTTGTAGATCGATTTTTTGCGAATGTTTGGATCTTTTTCGTCTAAAGCGGATTGGCTGTAAGCTTGCAGTGCTTCTTGAAACTTACCCTCTTTATAATGTGCGTTGCCCAGGTTATAGGCGATGCGCGAATCTTCTGGGCGATCATTATGTGCGCCGGAAAAATTCTCAACAGCTTCCTTAAACTCACCCTCGTGATATTGGGAAATGCCTTCCTGTATTTTTGTATCTACCGATTCAGCAAATCCAGATGAGGGCATAACAAGAAAAAACAGGGCGGGGATAAGAGCGGGAAGATTCCAAAACATAATTTTATCAATGTGAGAATGGGTGTTCCCGGCTTCAGAGAGCCGGGAACTGCCCAAATTAAAACGTTTCAACTTATCTTCTGTCTCCCATAAGCCTGAGGAGCATGAGGAACAGGTTGATGAAGTCGAGATAAAGGGTCAAAGCCCCTCGGATAGCTTCTTTAGTGTCTTCATCGGTACCTTCATTGCCAAGAATATTCATCTCTTTGATCTTCTGTGTATCGTAGGCGGTCAACCCAACGAAAATGAGTACTCCTGCATAAGTGATAATCATATGCATCATGGAGCTTTGCATGAACATATTCACCACTGAAGCAATGATGATTCCAATCAGCCCCATGAACAAAAAGCTTCCCCAAGAAGTCAGGTCTTTTTTAGTTGTATAACCGTAAAGGCTCATTGCCCCAAAGGTGCCTGCTGTGACCAGAAATGTGGAGAAAATGGACGCAGTTGTGTAAGCCATAAAAATGGCGGAAAAAGTGACGCCGGTTAGACCTGCATAAAGCATGAAAACACCGGTTGCCTGGCTTGCGCTCATGTGCATGACTCTTGACGCCAACCAGAACACAAGTCCTATTTGAGCGATGATGAGAACAAT
>JAJDBH010000135.1 GCA_029261455.1 Nitrospinaceae bacterium | reverse complement strand
GCCGAAATTCAGGAAAAGAAAAACAACCTTTAGAAAAAATGTGAGCGGGGTATCACCCTTACCAAACTGTGACTGCCCCCTTACTCCCCTTTTCATTAATTAAATATTTTAGAAGCTGAATGATAAAGAAAAGGGAGCGGTGTCCTTGTGCTTCATCTTTAAATACTTTGCTCTCAATTGAGGCAAAAAATATGTGCTATTGCACCAAGTTTCCTTTAAGGACGCGGCTCGTTTTCAAGGCCCCACACACAACACCTCTCCATTCATTGTGCCCTCGACACTTTGAATATATCCAGCGGCGGCCTGAGAAGCTGTTACGACTCCTCGGCCTGATTGTTCAGGGGAAACAACCGGAGCCGGACTAACAACGTTGAGACGTATTCCCCTGGGTAGTAAAGGACCTACTGTCCGGACAAAAGAATCGACTGCCGCATTGAAAGGGCCAGTGGCTGCACTGGCTGGATAGGGATAATCACTAAGATACCCACTTGATAAAGTAAAAGAACCCGCATCATTTATATAAGGCGTTCCAACTCGAACCAAATTAACTTGCGCCATGAATTTCCTTTGGAAACCATAGTCAAAATCTTCGTCCGTAAGATCCTCATAAGGTTTAAACGCGCTATCACGACCAATAGCAGTGATAAGAGCATCGAATTTCCCTACCTGTTCAAACATCGCCTTCACAGATTGTGTATCTGTGTAATCCACCTTCACGTCCCCGTTTCTTCCTGAACGGATAATTTCATGGTTTGGGGATAACGCTTTATCTATTTCACTTCCAATAATTCCACTGGCACCTAATAAAATTATTTTCACTTTAGTTACCTTTCCAATATTTACCTTTGTATCAGTTTAAAGGTGACCCACTTTTAAGTCATAAATATTAAACTAGACTTAAACAGGTCAACCACCGGGTAAGTATCAATGAGGAGGATGTTACTGAATCTTTAAAAGAAGCCAACCGGCAATGCCTTTTTGCCCGTTCAATTCTTTATTGGAACCGTTCCAAACTGCGGTGGCCATAAGAACGGATTGCTTGAACTGGACGTCGTTGGCGTTGCCATTGGTCAGCGAACGGGTGAATACCAGACGCCATTTATTATTTTTCCACACGGCCCCACCTTTTACATCCTGCTGGTTCTGATCGGTGAGAGTGCTGTATCCTTCGGCGTTCAAATCTTCGATGGTCTGGTAAGCGAGCTTGATATTAGAATTGTCTTTCACACCCGGTTGCCCTCTTTCCCCGCCTATGGCCTTCCATTGCCAGATGTTAACAGGTTTCCCCGATTCGCCCATGGTGATCGATGGGGACTCTTTATCGGCAGTGACGGGAAACATCACCGCCGCCCTATCCACATATAATGCCGAGTGGTCAAAGTTACTGGACTTGGTCTGGTCATCCCACTCCAGCATAATGGCAATACCGTCATTATTTTTAACCGCACGAACCGTCACCTCCTTTGCTGAAGGATTCGGCCATTTGGGATTTGTGATCATTTGCGGCCCGAGTTCCACTTTGACGGCAACAGTCCCTGCATCCCAAAAAGGATCATAAGGATCGACCGGTAAACTCCCGTCATAGCTGGCCACCTGTATGGCAGGGCCACAACTTTCATCCTTTAAACAATCTTCAACATTCGCGGCACAGGCTGAGAAGAACAGAGCAAGTACGGCAATCGCCAGCTTTATTTTTCGAGTCATGGGATCAATAATCAAGGATCAGTTTTTCAAGGTCTGTTTTTAGTTCCGGGGTATACGGACCAACAAGGATAAGATTCAGCACCTCGGAAACAAAAGTCTTTACGGCAACATCCATGATTTTCTCTTTAGAGATCATCTCAATCTGGTTGCGTTCTTCTTCCACAGATAGCTCTTCTGAATAAAGGTGGGGGAAGGCATAGCGCACCACCTGCTTGTAGGGATCATCCAACTCCGAATCCAGGTCAAACATATAACGCTTTTTCACATGCGCCACTTCATAGTCCGTAGGGCCATGAGTGACAAAGGTTTTAATTTCTTCAAGCAGCACTCTAGTCACTTCAATGAGTTTCTCTGGTCGCACTGTTACATCAAAATCCATCGTGCCTATGTCTGACATACTGGTGGCACGGCATTCCACTGAATAAACCAGGCCTCGTTCTTCTCTCAGCACTCTCTGCAGTCGAGAGGTGAAGCCATCATCAAAAATTCTGCTGATCAACCCCATCGTCAGAAAATCTTCGTGGTTGTAGGAACAGGAGCGAAAACATATTTGCAGTTCTATCTGGCTGTCAGAATCCTGCTGAAAAAGAAACTGCGGTTGAGACTGTGCCTCGGGAATACTCCCGATAAAATGATTTTTTGTGACTGGAGTCACTGCATTAGAAAAATTAGAAAAATATTTTTCTGCCACTGCAACATTATCTTCGTGTTCAATCGGCCCCGACACTGCCAGAACCATGTTACCGGGAATATAGTGAGCACTGTAATAGTCTCTCAACATTTCCACGTCAATGGCTTTGATGGTCTCTTCCGTCCCAATGGTGGGCCAGGATATTGGGGTTCCAGGATACAGCAGTTTACAGGCATGGTTGTTGATATCCACATTCACGCCTTCTTCGTTTAACTCTTCATAATATTCTTCCAGAATAATTCCGCGTTCTAATTCAATCTCGGGGAATGTCGGGGAAGAAAAAAACTCTGCGAAGAGTTCCATTCCTTTATCCAACTGCGAGATATGCGGACTGAATCCGTATTGAGTATATTCCCCCAGGGTGGAGGCACGTAGGTCTCGACCGATTTTTTCAAACTCCATATTCAGGGAAATTGAATTGGCGTACTTCTGGTTCCCCCTAAACATCATGTGTTCCAGAAAATGGGAGATCCCATTATTCTTTTTAGTTTCAAACCGCAACCCGGCCCGGACAAACATCGACACTTCCATAGTGTGAATATGTGGCATTTCCACTGTCACTACCGTCAAGCCGTTGGGCAGCACATCTTTGAAGTATCGCAATGCGAATTCTTTGACTTCCATAATTCCTTTGGCTGAATTGCAAAAATTTAAAGGTTTAAGCGACATTATCGCACAAACCCGATACTAACAACAGAAATGAACAATTTTGCAGAGATGAGAAACACAGCGACTATTCAAATAAAATAGCATCTTCTCCCAGAAGCGACTCAATCTGACTCAGCACTTCATCGGATGGTTTAATACGCAGTTCCTCTGCCACCGTGACTACTCGTTCCTTATTATCCGGAAAGATGAAATGCAAACGGGTATCGATGTTGCCCTTGTGGGAGGCAAGAATTTCTTTAACTGCCATCAAGGTTTCGCGTTCCAACCCCAAGGTCCTGAAATGGATCATGACCTTGCCTTTAAAATGCTGATTAGCCTGAGCAAGCGGAAACACCTCCGAAGCAATGACTTTTGGCAGACTGCCTTCGGCATCTACCTCACCTTTCACAAGAAGCGGCACCTCCTCAAGTAAAAGCTCTTGGGCTGCAACGTAAATTTCAGGCCAGAGGATGACCTCTACCGACCCCTGTAAGTCTTCAAGGGTGATGATCCCCATCTTGTCGCCCTTGCGGGTAGTTTTAGGAAGATGCTTGATGGGGATGCCTGCCAGGCTGACCTTTTTTTTATTGCCTGATTCTGCGATGGAGGCTGAAGTTGCATCCGTGAACCAGGCCAACTCACGAGTGAACCCATCCAGCGGATGTCCAGTGATATAAAATCCGATACTCTCCTTTTCTAATCGAAGTCGATCCGCATCGTTCCATTCCTCCACAGTTTCGGCTGAGGGTTTGCCCTCCGCCTCATCCTCCTTGAAAGAATCAAACATGCTGGACTGCCCCAACGCCCGGTCTCTTTGCTCGGCCTGCCCCTGTTCCATACGGGCTTGCAGTTCACTCATCATCTGCGCCCGGCCCTGCCCCAGAGAATCGCAGGCACCACTTTTAATCAAGCTCTCAAAAACTCGTTTGTTGGCCAACTGCATATCCACGTTCTCGCACAACTGCTCTAACGATGTGAATCGGCTCAACTCCTGCCTCGCTTCAATAATATTGTCGATGGCTTTACTTCCGACATTTTTAATAGCTCCAAGACCAAAGACCAATACATCTTCAAAAACTGAGAAATCTCGCTGGCTCAGATTCACATCCGGAGGTTGAACAGTGATCTTCAATTCACGGCAATCATGAATGTAGCGTAGAACCTTGTCGGTGTTATCCATATCACTGGTGATCAGAGCACCAAAAAATTCCAGCGGGTAATGGGCTTTCAGGTAAGCCGTCTGGTAAGAAACCTGCGCATACGCCGCACTATGCGATTTATTGAAACCATACCCTGCAAACTTTTCCATCAGGTCAAATATCTTTTCAGATTTTTTCGCGTCAAACTTGTTAACCTGTGATCCCGCCATGAACTTTTCACGCTGGGCGGCCATCTCTTCCGCCTTCTTTTTACCCATTGCTCTGCGCAATAAATCTGCATCGCCCAGACTGAACCCTGCTAACACGGCGGCGATCTTCATGACCTGCTCCTGATACAAAATAACACCATGCGTTTCTCTGAGAATGGACTCCAACTGCGGCAGATCATATTTCTCTTCCATCGTCCCGTGCTTACGCTTAACATAATCATCAACCATGCCACTTTCCAGCGGGCCTGGTCGGTACATTGCTAAAAGAGCGATGATGTCTTCAAAGCAGT
>JAJDBH010000134.1 GCA_029261455.1 Nitrospinaceae bacterium | reverse complement strand
CCGGTCATCAGGACACCCATCAATCCTGCAGCAATTCCTTTAATAAAAAAGTTCATGAAACCTCCAAAAAAAGGGATAATAAATAAATCGTACGAATTTGTTTCCCGGTTGCTCTCAATACATCACCAGAAGAAAGGATTCGCTCGGGATGATTTTAAAGGGATGCATTCTAGCAGGTTGCCGAGAAAGTCTCAATAAATGTCATGAGTCTTAAAGCTGCGTTTCTCATCTGCAATTACATTTTAGCCGGACTGGCTTTGGCCTGTTTGGTTTTGAGCAAGATTTATTCGCCCATGACCGGCCTGATATTCTCTACAGGCATCATTCTTTGCTTTATCCTGGAACAATCAGAACGCATCCCACTCCTGCCCACAACCCCGATTTTAAATTCTAACTGGTTTTTTTTACTGCTGCCTTTTTTATATTTCGGGTTCAACCTGCCCCTCTTAGAGCTGATCGCCGGTTTTCTGGTTTACCTGATATTTTCCCGCTTTATCTTTAAATCGGAGTTCAACGATTATTTATTCGGTTACCTTGTCGCCATCGTCTGCCTGCTGATTGGAGCCATCTTCGAACAAAACCTGACCTTTGGCTTGATCTTTCTCGGTTTCTATCTGGTCTTAAGCTGGTGCCTGATTTTTTATACCTTGATGGTGGAACGTGTAGGGAGCAAAAGTCCACCTGTCAATTTCAAAACAATGGGAAAAGGAGAAATGCCAAGCTCTGCCTTGCTGGGCTGGTCAACCGGTCTGGTTTTCCTAAGTTTCGCTATGACCGCCGTGATCTTCATGGCCTTTCCTCGATTCGGGCTGGGTTTCCTCTCCATCAATACTCCCTCTTCCCCCATCACCGGGTTTTCCAACACCGTTACCTTGGGGGATGTTGGAAAAATCAAATCGAATCCGACGGTAGTAATGAGGGTGGAATACACACAGGATGGAGAAAATTACAAACCAAAATCTAGGATTTTATGGCGAGGGGTAGTGTTGGACCAATACGACGGCAGAACCTGGACCTCCACTCTGGAAACAGAGTTTAAAACCCGTAACCAACCCGGAACCGGACTCAGCCTTTTTCGAGCCCCCAACCCCACCGAAATAGTACAACAAAATGTTTATATGGAATCGTTTGACACACCCTACCTTTTCACACACGGGATACCCTTATTTATGGATGGGAATTTCATCCATCTTCAGATGGATAAACATTTCGTATTTAAAACAGAAGACACTCGATCAGGACCGCGAAAATACACACTGGTTTCAGAAATTTCTGATCCCGGTATCAGTTACAACCTAGATGTGCCTGACAGTGACCCTTTACTGTTTCCTAGCCGGTTTCTGCAACTCCCTGAAATCAGCCCTAAAACCCAGCATCTTTCTGAGAGCCTGACTCAAGGCGCCCGCTCTGACAAAGAACGGGCAGACAAAATTCTGATTCATTTTGCGGATTTTAAATACACCCTGAAGATGGAGAACGATCCAGACAAAACCGCACTGGAGCATTTTTTATTTCAAAGAAAAGAAGGCCATTGTGAATATTTCGCCTCTGCCATGGTTATCCTGCTTCGGTCTGCCGGAGTTCCCACCCGCCTTGTTAACGGTTTCGTTGGAGTTGAATGGAACGAGTGGGGAAACTACCTGATTATCCGACAAAACCACGCCCATTCATGGGTCGAAGTTTTTCTTCCGGGCAAAGGCTGGACAGTGTACGACCCCACTCCCCCTGACCCTGCCCTCGTCGGCATGAGTCCGCTTAACCCGCTGGCAAAATCACTGGACTTTCTTCGAATGAGTTGGCAGAGATATATCATTCGTTATTCTGTGCATGATCAGGTTCAGGTCATGCAGTTTTTCAAGACCAACAGGCGCGATGTCATGCAAAAGTTCAAGAGCCTGCTGAACTTTGAAACCTTGGCTAAAGAAGCCCACAACTTCAGCGTCATCATTCTAACCTTGCTCCTGACCCTGATATTTTTCTTCGCCATCAAGCGCCGTTATGGAGGGTTCATCTTCTCCACACGCCCGCCTCTTTCTGTCATTCTTTTTCAGGAGATGTTGATACAACTGGGGAAGTCGGGGTGGGTAAAAAATCCATCCTGGACTGTGCGGGAATTTCTTCAGTCAGTTTCCAGTTTACCCGATGACAAGCTCGACCTGATTCACCGTATTACGGAATTTTATGAAAAACACCGATTCAGCAATTGTCCCATTCCGCCAACTACTGAGAAAAAAATTCGTAGGCTGATCAAATCCCTTTAACACAAAGCCAAAAGGTTCTTCTATTTATTTGATGGATTCAAAAATTTCAGGGCTACTGTCACCAACTGCTGTAATCATGCCGATGGCTCCCTTATCAATCCGGAAGATACTGTGGTCGACCAGAAGGTAGTCTCCCGGAACATCGATGGTGAACTCCACAATCACGGCTCCTGCCGAAGGAACCAGCGTAGTCTGCACATTCCGGTTGACGACTCCATTTACCGCTCCTTCAAGATAAACCCTGTCGAAAATTTCCCCAATAATATGGAAAGAAGAAATACCATTGGGGCCAATATTACCAAAAAAAATTCGCACCTTTTCTCCCACATTTACCTTCAACGCGTTTGCCCCCAGCAAAGCTCCCTGCCTGCCATTAAACACCACGTAGTCCGGTTGCTCTTTCGAGCCTTTTTCGAGGGAAAGCTCAAGCAAATATTTTTTTTCAGGTTCGGGGGAATCTAAAGGCTCGTCGAGGTCTGTCTCCACAAAAGAATCCGGAAGGGCTTTCTGAATATCGCTTTTACCTGGCTCTAGAGAGTCAGACGATTTCCCAAAGAATGTATTCACTAAAGAATCCATAAAGCCTTCATCTTTCTTTTCTTTTTCTGCGGAAGCTCCTATTTTTTCCTGCTTTTTCTTGAGCTCTACAGGTATTACTTCTACCTTCGGTACAGACAAATCCTCATCATCAGAAACCTGAGTAAAAAATTCGCTTTCAAAAACATAAAACTCGTGATCGACACGGTGAAAGCCATGTTTGGGTTCCACCAAAAGCAATCCATACATTCCATTGGCAATATGCGCCGGGATGCTGGGTATCGGTGAGGCGCAATGATAGACATATAGACCTGGATGCAATGTCTTGAACCGGAAGACTCTCTCTTCGCCCGGCGCAACCAAGCTTACTGAAGCACCTCCGCCCGGACCATTCACAGCATGGAGATCAATATTGTGCGGAAACTGGCTGGACGAATGGTTAGACAAATGAAATTCAATCGTATCTCCCAGACGTACCCTGATCATGGGACCGGGCACAGTTCCATTATAGCTCCAGAACTTATAGCGTTTTCCGTCAGCCAAGTCCCCGACAAATTCCTTAGCTTCAAAATGGACTTCCACCGTTTCCGGCATAGTCCGAGTGATAAAAGCTGGGACATCAGGAGCACTAGTGATATCAGCCTCCAGCGCGTACGCTGGAATGCCTGAAAACATAAACAAAATTATCCAGTTTGCAAAACCCTTCATCACTATTCCTTGCTATAAGTTGATCATCATTCTAATACATGCCCCAAAAGAGTACTAACAGCTTGCTGAAAAACTCCTGAATTTGTCATCCTTGAGGAGCCGAAGGCGACGAAGGATCCAAGGGTTCCTTATAAAACAAGAGGCGAGATTCTTCGCTTCGCTCAAGAATGATACCCAAAAGAGTTTTTCAGCAAACTGCTAAGGCTCTTAACGGCTATAAAAAGGTTAGCACAAGACCCTTTATATCAGAGAAAGTGTTCCCTCATGCATATCCATTCCATTTCTCAGTTTCTCCGACAAATAATAGGGGTTGACAGGTCACTCTGCCTGCGAAATAATAGGCTAATTCACTATTATTTAAGCACTTATATATGCCGGGCTGGAACAATACAGTTCGGCTATTTATATAGAAATAATTCCTGTCTATGGACGTTTACTGGGAACAGTTTAAAACCCCTTTCCTCTGCTTTGCCGGATTTTCGGGGGTGGGCAAAACCACCTTGCTTGAACGCTTGACCAAGCGGTTTGCTGAAGAAGATATCCGTGTGGGTTACTACAAACACGATTCGCACCGCTTCGAGATGGACAAAACCGGGAAAGATACCGCGCGTATTCGTGAAGCTGGTGCCGGGATTGTGGCGATCAATGACCCGACCCACTTTGGAGTGCTGGCAGATAATGATTTCAAGCAACTCACGATCACGCATGCATTAGAACGCTGTGACTGTATATTGATCGAAGGATACAAGCAGTCTCCATTCAACAAAATTGTGTTTCTGGATGACGTAGGCAAACTGCCGATTCCCGCTGACAGCAAGGGAATTTGTGCCATTGTGCATCAAGGAACGGGAACACTGGAACCGTTTATTGAGCAAGGCATTCCCCTATTCCATCGAGACGAAATAGAAAAAATCTTTGACTTTGTTAATGGTCATTTCAACAGATGTGCCAGCGAACTTTTTGGGGCTGTTTTTGTAGGAGGTGAAAGCTCGCGAATGGGAAAACCAAAGTTTTCGCTAAACTATGATGGCGTATCGGGAACAGAGAAGGCGGTCAACCTGTTGAGCAAATTTTGCAATACAGTATTTCTTTCCTCGCGGGCCGATCTGGATATGAGTTCTTTGCCAGAAATCGATAATGTCGAACGTGTGAATGACGAACACATCCAACTTGGACCTGTAGGAGGGCTGGCGACTTTGATGGGACGATTCCCCGATAAGGCGTGGA
>JAJDBH010000133.1 GCA_029261455.1 Nitrospinaceae bacterium | reverse complement strand
AACAGGTCTAACTCAATGGCATTGGCTTTCATTTCATCCACATGGACTTGGCTGCCACCAAAGAACTTGCTGAGGACCCCAGCGGCATTTGCGAAGTCAGATCCACGGTGGGGCGTGGCGCAAAAGACGATGCCTCGAACCATGCTCGCCAAACGCTTCCGGTCCTGATCAGCTTGGGTCTGGCTGGTCACGATCATGGACTTTACAACCAGCCCACCCATGCTGTGTGTTATGAACAGCAGGGGTCGGTTCCCCAGTCCTTTATTGGCCAACTTCTGGGATAAGTTTCCAGCCCGCTTCTCGATACTCATACCCGGCTCCCCCAATGCGGTAATTCCGGCCGGATAGCCTACTGTCCATATGGCGCACAATGGTAGCTCTTTACCCAATTCCTCAGGCCAAAAGAAACTATCAGGTTTACCCTCCTTACCGTATCGCCAGGTGCTGTGCGATTCACCGCCCAGTCCATGTATGAATACGATGTCGGTCTGAGCAATTGCCTCATTATTGGCAATCGGGTGCAGACCCTCGGAATCTGTAGTCATCGAAGGCACCATTTATGTATCCATCTCTTTAGCAGACATGTGTGCATAGTCGTTTCTATTACGGGTCGTTAGCTGGACTACGATCAGCACAATCAAACCTGCGCTTTACCGTACCAACTGTTACAACTCAATTATTCTTGTTCCTTGTGAGTTCCGCGATCAGATTTTATCGATTTGGTGGAGCTAAAGCAAATATGAGGCAAGGAAGACCCTTCGACATGCCTCGGAAGGGTTAAACCCTATTTTGCATGAGTGTTTTAAACCTCTCCAACCGCATAGAACAAAGCATTTTTTTCCAATCCAAATTTAATTTATAAATCGACAAGAATGTTAAATCCTAATCCAGTTTTTCAACTCTAATCCTTGAAAGCTGGTTCCCGAACTATAAAAAAACCTTTTGGCAGGAATTGAGGATTAATAATGAGTGATTTGAAAATTAAAGTTCGCAATATCTATGTATATACAAATCTGGAGGTACGGTTGAAATCCCGAACCACTAAAGAAGAGGCCAATAAAGAAGTTGAGCGAATGATAGATAAAAAGAAAATATTCGAAGGTTATGAGTGGAAAATTGAAGAGTGTGAAGACGGGGGAATCAACACCTTTGACGAAAAGTTATCCAACGACATCATAGAACGACTCAAACAGGATGAAACCGATGAAAATATTTTCTGGGATGGATTCACGGCCCATTACGATTTAAATGTCGGACATATTCCGGTTAACACCAATCTGGAAGCTCCATTGAAGTCTGCTACAAAGGAAGAAGCTGTCGCCGAAATCACAAAACTATGCGCAGAAAAAAACCTGTTCAAAGGTTATGAATGGAAAGTTGAAGGTTGCGATGAAACTGGAATTAACGATCTAAACGAAACCCTGCAAAATGAAGTCATAGAAATCATCACCAAGGATATAGAAGCCTGTATTGAATAGCATCACGAGTGAACAATTTCACCCATGACTACAACTGCGGGTAGGGTGAAAGGTTTTTCGCTTTCTGGTTAACCTCATTAGCCCATTTTTCATCTGCCAGGTTTTCATTCAGGCTTTTAGCTAGCCAGAGGAACTCATAATAGACTTGCGCCTTATCTTCGGCTTTTTCGTATAATTTTTTGGCCCATTCTTTGTCATCCAGCTTTTCACATAAGCTATCGGCCAGCCAGCGGAACTCAAAACTTTCTACAGCTTTTTCCTCTGCCCTTTCATATAACTTTCTGGCCCATTCCTGATCTCTCAGTTTTTCACACAGGCTATCGGCCAGCCCGAAGAAATCATTACTGTCTTGAGCCAGGCTTGCCGCTTTTAAATAAACTTTTCTAGCCCATTCCTGATCACCAAGTTTCACGCAAAGGCTTTCGACCAGACTATGGAGGTCACTGCTGTCTTCTGCCGTATCTTCTGCCTTCTTATACAATTCTCGGGCCCATTCTTCATCGCCAAGTTTTGCATAGATACTGTCGGCAAGCTCATAGAATTCGGAATGCCCTTTCGCCATGCCCTCGGCTTTCTTATAGACTTGTGTCTGCCATACCTTGTCTGCAAATGTCTCGGAAATACTGTCAGCCAGGTCACAGAGTTCACGGATGTTTTGTGGATCACTCTCGGCCTTCTTATATAACTTCTTCGCCCACTCTTTATCGCCCAGCGTTTCGGTAATACTGAAAGCCAACCAGTTTAAGTCCAAACTACTTTCCGCCCTGTCTTCAGCTTGATTGTATAGTTTCTTCGCCCAGTCCTTATCACCGAGTGCTTCGGAAACGCTGTAGGCAAGCCAATTCAAATCCAAACTATCTTCAGCACTATCTTCTGCTTTTTTATAAACCTTTTCGGCCCATTGCCTGTCTCCCGCATAAACTAAGTTATCGCCAATCTGTTTAAGGTCACAGGCATCTTTTGCTTTAGCTTCATCGTCCTGAAATTTTTTAATCAGACGTTCATCGTTGCTGATCGTTTCTTCCTCAGCCCCCTTAAGTCCACAAGTTTCTTCTTTTACTGAAGACACTTCTTTTTCGATCTGACCCTTTGAGGCCAACCGTGAATATTCCAGATAATGGATTTGGTCGCCAGCATAGATAAAACTTTTTTCGTATTTCGTTTTCGGCAGGTAATCACGGTTTTCTAGTACTCCGAGCTCCGGGTTTTTGTTTTGCAGCAAAGGCTCAGCATTAAAATATTCCAGCATTTCCCGGGCATAGGGTCCGCTGTCAGTCGCTAAGTAAACATGACCTTCTGGTGCCAACTTTCTGGCTATCAGATTTACCAAGCCCGGTTTAACCAGTCGCCGCTTGAAATGCCTTTTTCGTGGCCATGGGTCGGGAAAGTTTATATAGACCGTGTTCAATTCATCGTAGTGAAAAAGAAGCGGAATTTTCTCCCGGACATCGCCATAAACAACGCGGACATTATTTAAATGAAGATTATTAATCCGCGCCAATAATTTTCGAACGCCATCTTGGGAAAAGTCTATCCCGACAAAATTGCTCTGGGGCTCCCGTTTCGCCATTTCAATCAGGAAGTCTCCCATTCCAAAACCAATTTCCAGCTTTATAGGCTGGCTATTACCAAACTGGCCTTGCCAGTCGGGGTGTTCATCGACATCAAGGAAACAAGGGTCTTCCACAGCGAATGCAGCGGAAGATGGTCTGGCTGTCAGCAAACTCATTTTTTCAAAACCTGAGCAGATTCGGTATTATTCAAAAGCTTAAATGTTCTGAACTTTAATCGGTTATTTTCGGATAATTACAGGTTCTTTTCAAGATTGTAATTCTGAGCAACAAATTCACAGCTTTGCTGAATTAAACGAGGACAGAAAAGTTCTGTATTACTGTGAGTTTCTTTAATAATATGCCTATAAAGGTATGTTTTATTTGCGGAAAGAAGAATAAATGCTAAAATTTGAATCAACCCCAGTCAAAACCTTCAGGCACCTGTAATTCCGCCAACCTCTAAAAAGGTTTTGCCTGTATGTAGGGAAAGTTTTGAATTGCGGATGTTACTGGCACTCATATTATTGGCATCTCAAAATGACGGATAAGACTACAATTATATTGGACAAGAAAGTCAGAGAATACATGACTTCCCCCATTCTTTCTGTTGATGAAGGCTCAACGCTTAAGGAAGTCGCTAAGTTTATGAAGTCAAAGCAGGCCCCCCTGGTGCTGGTTAAAAACAAATCTCTCGACTATACCGGAGTGGTGACCGAGGCAGACTTCACTCGCAAAGTTGCGGCAAAAGAATGTTCGGTTAAGACCACAACTATTGAATCTATCATGACGTCACCCATCAAAACAATTAAAGGCTCGACGATTATGGCAGAGGCAAACAAATCAATGCGCCTGTCTGGAATCCGCCACCTTGTAGTCACAGATAATGAGGAGTTTGTAGGATTACTGTCTCCTATAAATTTTTTCAAATACTACGAGGAGGTTGAAGAATATCTTAGTGACTTGGCTATTAACGATGGATTAACAAAGATACATAATCGTCGCTATTTTGATGAGGTTTTAGCTTTAGAGTGGAAACGAGAAAGGCGTGAACATTCACCTTTGTCATTAATCATGCTGGACATCGACTTTTTTAAAAAATACAACGACACTTACGGACATCAGGCTGGCGATGAAGCCTTGGTAAAGGTAGCTAAAACAATATCCGAAACCTTGCGACGACCGGCAGATATTGTCGCACGGTATGGCGGAGAGGAGTTTGTGGTCGTTTTACCAAATGCTGAGCAGAAAGATGCTGTCAAACTGTCAGAAATAATTCGAGCTACAATTGAGGGCCTGAAGATCGAACATAAACTAAGCAGTATCAATCCATTTTTGACAATAAGCTTAGGGGTTGCAAGCATCGTCCCAAGCTCAGATTCGTCACCTGAAGAGTTGCTCAAAAAGGCTGATGAAGCGCTTTATAATGCAAAAATTAGAGGACGAAATTGCGTTAACCTTGCGCATGATTGACCTGCTATTAGCACCCTTTCCAAATTAAATTATCTCCCTGACCTGCACTAAAAAAAGCAACACTCACCCGGATACAAAACCCCAATCAATAAAAAAATAATTTGTTATATATTCCCTATAAGGATAATCTGTTTCGCGCGACTAAATTACATTATCTTTAAAAACCTCTTAATCTTTTGCCCATGCTTTTTAATATCGAGAACACTGGTAGCTGCGAAATGATTCTAAACTCCTTGGATCAGGGAGTTATAAGCATCTCCTCAAAAGGTGAGGTTACTTTTATAAACTTTGCCGCCACAAAATTCCTTCAGTATGAATCGGACGAGATTATCGGGCTTCCCATTCACCATATGATTCATCACTCAAAACCTGATGGTGAAATCAATTCTATAGATGAGTCCTCAATTTTAAAAATAGTGAATGACGGAACCCCTTTGAATGGAACTGACGAATTATTTTGGAAAAAGGATGACACAAGTTTTTGGGTAAAGGTTCATGGAAATCCTATATTTCAAAACGGAAAAATTATTGGTGCCGCAATTTCCTTTGAAGAAAGAGTTTTTAAGGCATTCAAGCCTGATAAAATTAAGTTCCTTCAATTTCCTTCCGAAAACCCTAATCCTGTATTTCGTGTGAATGTTAACGGGTTAATTCAATACGGGAATGTTGCCAGTTTAACTTTACTTGGGGAGTGGAATATTGAAATTGGCCAAATTCTTCCTGCAACAGATTTAATGATAGAAATAGATGAATCGATTAAGTCTGGTCTGCGAAGAGATTTTATAGCTCATGTCGGAAATAAAACCTACAAACTCAACATTAAACCTTTTCCCAATAATAACTCAGCAAATATTTACGGTTACAATATTACCAAATGGGTAAAAGATGACCTTGCCAAAGAGACTGAATTTCCTGTCGATAAATTAGAAGACTAAAATTCCCCTAGTAATTCAATCTGCGACACACACACCTTCACCTATAGAATCAATCCATTTCAATAACAGGACCTCTGGCAAACAAATCGTGATAGACTTCTCAAATATCATTTTATAGAAAAATTTTATGCTTATCAAAACCCTGTTTATTGTGCTGCTCCTGCCTTCACTGGCGCATGCCCATGGAATGTCAGAAGCAGAAAAACTAACTATTCTAGAGGGAGGAAACCTTCAATTTTTAAAGATTGGCGCAACCCATATGTTGACAGGTTACGACCATCTTTTATTTGTTTTTGGGATTGTCTTTTTTCTCACCACCTTTATGGATGTGGTCAAATACATAACCGCTTTTACAATAGGGCACAGCATAACCCTCATCTCAGCAACTCTCATGGGAATTACTGTGAACTATTATTTAATTGATGCTGTGATTGCTTTAAGCGTTTGCTATATCGGTTATGAAAATATTGGAGGATTTCGCAAGTATTTTGAAAAATCACCCGATTTGATTTGGGCTGTTTTTATATTTGGTTTGATTCACGGATTAGGATTATCCACAAGGCTTCAGCAATTACCCTTGGGTGAGGAGGGGATTGTCTTACGAATCCTGTCCTTTAATCTGGGAATTGAGTTAGGGCAAATTGCGGCTCTGTGTCTAATGGTTGCCTTGCTGTTTAAATGGCGCCATACCAAATCCTTTCTACAAATCAGCACCATCTCGAATAACGGGCTTATTTATGCGGGAGTTTTTTTATTTTTAATGCAGATGCATGGATATTCACATACTATTGCTCCCGATGAATTTGGGTTTCCAGAAGACAGTCATTCCCATGCCCATGAAAAGATGGAATCACAAACTCCCCAGGCTCCCATGCCGGGGAGTGAATATAGATCTCTTCCTGATAATTCTTTCTCTGAGATACCCGATCTATGATTGACAATCTGAAATTCTCTATTGAAATGACGAAGGTGGGCATCAAACATGAAAAAATATCTTCACGCCAATCAATATAAAATCAATGGTTTCCTTCCAGGCTAAGTTTTCAACGCACTTTTAGGTTCAAGAACCGCTAATTTGTGCCGTCAATATAGGTATGGAACCTGTAAATCAGACATGCTCTTGCCTCAATGACCTTACTCCGGCACAAATAAAAAAAGCCAATGCTGTTGCTGGTGGAGACTTTGCTAAGCTCATCATATAATTACAATTTGTTCTATCCTCTTTCACCACAGATATAAACGACTCTAAAAAAAGCAGCCTGCCGGAATTCAAAAGACCTCAGGATATTAGGAATGTTTTCTTTTCTGATGAAATTCAGGAAAGGAAGGTGGGTGATGATCCATATTTTCTTGAGAAGAAGTTTCCCCTCTTTGGACCTTCTGTAATAAAAAAATTGGTCTGAAAAATGGTGCATCAAGCGGCGGCTACTTTTGTCAGTTAGAAATGGCTATTGTTCTTTGGGACCAGCGTCACGCTGGCGCCAAATTCCATACTGATAGTGAATCCAGACAAAGAACGTTGCCGAAACCAGTTCAGCCATTTCTTCTATAAAACTAAACTGCTGGTACCGAACCATCGAGTCTTCATCAAGATTAATTAATATTTTGGCTTCTACAAATTCCAGACCCGCTGACAAAGCTAAAAGACAAAGAGGTAATAGAGCGAGTAAAAATAGCGACCGGTTACTTTGTAAGCGAGAATAATAGAACATAATCAACCCTGTTCCCGCCAGGATCATCACCGGAGCAAAGACTACTGTCCACAACAAAGAGTCGGTTTCCTTAGTGGCCCCAAAAAAATGCCGAAGGTTATCACCCCCTTGCCCAGACATCACCTGGTCAATGAGAACCTCATGAATCTGTAAGCTTTCATCAATGGCTAATCCCAGCATACAAAAAGCTACCACCAGCCACCCCCAAGATTTTTGAGGACTCGATTTTTTTTCCGCCGTATAACAAAAGACCGCCGCACTGGCAACAAGTAGGAATTGAAAACTGGAATACAAGGTTGGCAGGTTTTCTTCATAGGTGAGATTGAAAAACCAACCCATTATAGGATGTGACGAAAAAATCAGGTGCAATGCACCCACTCCAACATCCAGCAGCAAAAGAACCAACAATAATTTTTTTGGAGAAGGTAACGTATCATTCACTAGCGCAAATACCCTCCCTCCTTCAATGCTATTCTCATCTCTTCCGTCATTTCACGTGTTTGAATACTGGATTGGTTTTCTTTCTTCCATTCCCCTAACAGTTCTTTCACCTCTTGAGCCTTCGAAGATGAAAGCGCGGAATGATTTTCTTCCGGATCATTGATCAGGTCTGTGAGCAAATAACTTTCGCTGCCTTCATCCTCTTTCTGGACAAACTTCCATTGACTCGTTCGGACTCCTGTGTATTCCACTCCATCGGGTCTTTCATGAAAGAATACTTTCTCCCGGATCGAAGGTGAATCCGGCTGGCGCATGATTGGAACCCGGGATTCTCCCGGCAGCTTTTGAGAACCGGGGAACTTGAGCAACTCTAAAAGCGTGGGAACCAGATCGATGGTGGAGACCATCTGCTTAAGACGTGATATTTTCTCGAATTTATGAAATTCCGCCGGTTTTATAATCAGCGGCACTCGTATTGAAGTATCGGTATAACGGGCAGTGTGGCCCGGACCTTTTTTATAAAAATCGTTTTCATAAAGTTCAAATAAAATCTCTCCATGATCCGAAACAACAACGATTACCGTTTCATCATAAGCCTCCATTGACTTGAGACTAGCAAATATCCGACCGAGTTGATCATCCACAAAACGGATTTCTCCGTCATACAAGGCTGTCGCCTCATCCATGAAATGTGGAGGTAAGATACCTACTCTCCAAGCATCAGCCAGATCATTAGCACAATGCACATCGAATTCCCCCTCGAACCCTGCAAACGTTTGCAAGCCAGATATTTTCTGGAACATGGTGTTGTAGGGGGGCGGAGGATCATAACTTTCGTGAATATTTTGAACATGCATCCAGACAAAAAATGGGGCGCGTGAATCCTCAGAACTCTGAGCCCAAGACTCCAGCCACTCATTGACCGCCGCGAACCCCTTCACATCATCTTCAGGCTTCTTCTCCTTATGGTCATGACTTACGATAGGATGATACTCAAAATCCTGAAATCCTTTATCGAGCCCCGACTCTTCTGCAAGCGCGTAATAACCAACGAATCCAGCAGTATCGTAGCCAGCCTGACTAAGAATTTCAGCTAGAGTACGGGTACCATCATTAATTTCTTGACCATTATCTAGCAACCCATGCTGAGCGGGGTATAATCCTGTAAGCAGAGTTGCGTGTGATGGACCCGAAGTAGTCGCCACCGTGAAAGCCTGATCGAATACAAAACTCTCTTTCGCTAATTCATCGAGAGAAGGGCTCGTATTGCGTTCATAACCGTATGTCTTCAAATGATCGGGACGCAAGGTATCCAAAGTAATCAACAACACATTGGTTCTTCTGGAGTCAGCGCCCGTAATGATGGAGATCAGTTTAAACGTGATAAGTCCTGCCAGAAGAATTCCGGCGGCCCATATTATTTTTTTGTTTTTAGCAACCGGCTCCATAATAAATATTTTCAACACCCTTTTTAAAAATTAATGTAAATGCAACAACTAGCGATTGAATACCTGCAAAAAACCAAAGATCAGTTTCCCGAAAAAACCGCGATTATTGATAGCGGCCAAGGAATCACCTTCAGCGAATTGTGGAGAAGTTCTATCTCCCTAGCTTATTGGATTAATGCCGAATTTAATATATTAAATCAAGCCATATCGGTGAATTTACCAAAATCCATTGATGCCATCATTGCGCTATTGGCTATCCAGTTGAGTGGAAATATTTATGTCCCCTTAGACATTGAAACACCACCCAAAAGAAAAAGAAAAATACTCGAAACGCTGGGCAGTGACTTGGTGCTTGAACATATTTCAGGCCAGTTTAGTTTGATGGGAAAGAACTTTTTAAAACACGACACTACAGATACAGATATGGAACAATCCGTCCTGAACAATCTTTCTTCCAGAAAGTCGATTGATCCTATATATATTATTTTCACATCCGGAACGACGGGGACTCCAAAGGGTGTGACCATAAGCAATGCTTCAGTAATAGACTATATCGACTGGGCTATCGAAACTTATTCTGTTACTGAGGCAGAAATCATCGGCAATCAAGCACCAATATTTTTTGACAATTCGGTTCTTGATCTATACCTCACTTTTGCCAAAGGCTGCACTCTGCATTTACTCTCCAAAGAAGCACTGCGCTTTCCGGCCGAATTTGGCGCTTACATTACTACCCATAAGATCAATTTTATTTTTTTCGTACCTTCTATTTTAACCAATTTAGTAGCCCTGGAAATTTTTAAGGACTACGACCTGACTTGCCTGAAAAAAATCCTGTTTGCAGGTGAAGCCATGCCAATCAATACTTTAAAACTTCTCAACTCAAACCTTTCCTCAGCCGTGCTTTCAAATTTATATGGTCCTACTGAAATAACCGTGGATGCCATCTATTGGATTTTTGGTGAGGACATAGAAACGCTGGAGGAAGTACCGTTGGGAACACCCTGCGACAACCATCGCATCTTATTTCTCGATGAACAAGAGAGGTTGGTCACGACAAAAGATGAACTGGCTGAAATTTGCATCGCCGGACCCGGCGTGGCTTTGGGGTATTGGAATGATCCTGAAACAACTCGGCAAGTTTTCATTCCCAACCCCGGAAAGAAGGATGAAATTATTTATAAAAGCGGAGACATGGGCTACCTGTCTTCCAAGGACAACCTCATTTATATGACGGGAAGAAAGGACAACCAATTCAAACATCATGGCTATCGCATAGAAGCTGAAGAAATAGAAAATGCTTTGAGTCCTTTTGTCTTACAAAGTTGCGTTTTTTACGATTATGATAAAAAGCGCATTCTGGCTTTTTATACCGGCGACAAGTCAAAACCTCTACCGTCCTTTCGAAGCCTGTTGTCTGAAGCTCTACCCCAGTATATGATTCCTCATAGCTTTCATATACTGAATCAATTCCCCACAACCCCGAATGGAAAAGTGGATCGTAAAGCTTTATGGGAAAATTTAATTAAACCAAATAATGCAGATCGCTGAAATCAAATCACATTTAAAAAGTTTCTTTGAAAAGGAATTCCCCAATCCCGGAAGTTCTATTGCCGATGACACAAATCTATTGGACGACTGGTTCATCGATTCTTTTGGTATTGTGAACACCACATTATTTCTTGAGGAAAATTTTGGCATCAATATTTCCCGCGCTGATATTAACGCCAAAAACTTCCGTAGCATTGAAACGCTGTCGCAATATGTAGTCTATCAACTAAACAAGGGCGACTGAAAATGCCAGGCCTGCTCAGCAACACACCCATCAGCCCGGAAGAGCAAGAAAATAATGACCGGCACGATCCGGTTATTGTATTTGCTGTTCTTGCATTTTTAACGGTTTATATTTATCTGTTTACATACGCTTCCGAAGCGTTTGACCTGCCCATGCCAGAAAACCTGGGGTATACCCTGGGCATTTCTGATAGTTATGAGTTCGATGATGATGGAAATATAAGCACCAGCCTTTACATTCCCTTCACCTATCAGTTTGATAACGATGATGAACGTTTCATTTTATTTATAGGAGCCGGGCTGGCATTCCTCCTGTCATACTTTCTACCGCTACGGCATAAAAAACGGTCACTGGTATTTTCCTCGTTGATTATTATTGGAATCCTTTACGGCATGGAAGGAGCGGCCGGATTAATATGCACCCATACCCTGGTTTACCTGGTTCTTCATCCCGTATCACGCTATCGATTGTGGAAAACCACTCTTCCCGGATTCTTCGGGTTCTGGGCTTTCTATCCCTACAGCTCGCTGGGCCTTGTAGTTTTTATTCAGTCTCTGGCCGCAGGCTCGGCCTCTTTTATAATTTATCGTTACGGCCTGTTAAAATTGCTCAATAACTCTACTATCGCAAAAGGACTGAGAATCCTTGTGGTTCAATCGGCACTGATCACTGTATTGGTGGGAGCTGTGCTGGAAGGAGTTTATGGCGAACCCTGGAAACTTACTTTGGGCATCCTTCTTTTCTTCTGGCATTGGGAACGGCTCTTCATGTATCACATTGACTATCAAGACGGGAATATTCCCCAGGATATTTCGTTAATGACTTACCTGTCCGTTTTCCTGACTCCTGGGCAAATTGCCAATTGGAACTGGGGAGTCACCATAGGCCAGGGCTATGCCTATAGCACCCACAATTTTTTATGTGAAGATAAAAACAAACTGGTTCGAAGTGGGCTCAAGCTCTGGGCCGTTGCCCTCGTTTATTTTTTGCTGGGCGACTGGCTCCACGCCCGGCTCCTGCAATTTCTAAATGGTCAGGATATACCTATGTATTCCCGAATTGAATACATGTCAGCGGATTTTGTTTCCGGTCAAACCGTAACAACAGCCACCGTTTTATTGACTACTTTGATAGCTTTGATGAAATGGACATTCTCCTGGGGTGGGGTGATGCACTTCAAGGTAGGATTATGGCGGGTGTGCGGATATAAGGTTGATCCTTATTTCAATTACCCCTGGCTTTCCACCAACCTTGTCACCTTGTGGTCACGGTTCACCTTTCATTACCGGGAGTTTCTGGTAAGGGCTTTTTACTACCCGGTGTTTTTCAGATTTTTCAAAGGCCGCACCCATCTTAGAATCTTCACTGCAACCATGGCCGCCGCCTGCTTCGGGAATCTTATCTGGGGACATATGGTTGAGGCCGGATTTTATGAAGGCATCGCACTCAACAGTCTCGTCCTGTCTATCAAACAATGGCCCTACTTTGTCTTATTGGGTTTGGGGATCACTGCCAGCGAATTCTGGCTGATACATAAGAAAAAAACAGCCAGAAAACCGTGGACCTTTGATAAACATATAGGTTGGGATGTTCTTTCAGCCTACGTAACCTTGCAATACTTCGCCCTGATTCATATTTTTATCTACACTCCGCCGGAAGCCAAACTCAGCGATAACTTCCAACTGTTTTTTACGGGCCTAGGATTCTAAGTTTTGGCGTGAGGCTGGGTTCATTTAATCCACATTGATCCCAAATCCGATGAGAAATAATTTGGTGCAGTCAGCCAAAGTAGCCTCTGAACTGGGCTTGGCAAAAACATGGATGATGCAATAAAATTGCAACGTGCAATACATTGCAAAAAAATCAGTCAACCAGTACCTATCTAAGGCCCAGGGTTTTCGAGTTGGTTTTCTCCAAAACAAATACAATTCTGATACTGTGATACCCAGTGTTAATAGAACGAAATAAGGCCAGGTTTTAAGAACTTCGGCAAAATTATAATAATACAGACCGTGATAAAACATACCCTCGGTCATATGGCCCCAAACCAGATTGCCTATCGTCACTGCAGCGAAAGTAGCAACTGCGACTCTTAATATAAAATTGTTTTTAAAAAATTTAAAAAACACCGGGTAATAAAAACACCTGACTAAAAATTCCCTGTAATGGAAGGTAAAACGCGTCCAAAAGGTAATCAGGTTTGTTGACATCCAGGGTTTATTGAAATAAGGGTCCATCTGATAACCACAAACTCTCCATATACCAGTTTTGAAATGCACTGATCCGGCCCATAGCATCATCCAACGTATCTGGTCCAAAACGGTTGTGGCCAAAACCGAAGAGGTGGTCACCTCCCCTCCTTGGGCATAGTGAGAAACCATTCGTGTAATACGTGCACTGAAAACTTCTATGCCAAAATAATCAAACAGAGATATCAAGCCATATCGAATCACATCATTAAACACTAGATAGATGAGAGCAACTCCCCAGATTTTAATTCCTTCTATAGCCAAACGGTTTTTATCCACACAGTAAAAATTATTTTCCAGATATGTATACCCTTGCCCGATCGTTACCCCCCATTTCCAATTAGGTAAGGATGCGGGGGTTAGAAAGATTGAAAGGTAGGCTATTGGAGAAATTTCTTCTGGCATTCGACCGCTTTTATAATCGACGTGATACATCATCAACCGTTCCCAATGCCAGAAAAACAGAAGCACGCCCAAAGGCAATGTCCAAGCTTCACCCTGAATACCTTGCCAAATTGCACCTACCCCAACCGTGATCAATGCTGATTGCACTACAAGAGTTTGCAGTCCTTTGGCAAACATTTCGAATCGCATTGCTGGCCAAATGAACAAATTAAATAAAACACATACTCCCCCTCCCCAGGAAGTAAGAACAACGGTGTTCATCAACCATGAATCTCCCGCTTTTGCAAAGGCAATGCAGGCGAGCGCTCCGGCTAGAAATCCATAGGGTATTTTTAGTGACGGGCGCGGAACATGCAGAACCAAATAGACCGACCAGTGGGCCAACAGCAGGCAAGTTGTCGTTCGCAGACCATATAAAATCCCCATCGCAAGGAGAAACCAGAAAAAAAGTGACCCTTTTTTGAATCGAAGTGGAAGAAAATATGAACTTAAAAATGCCCCTGCAATAATAGCAAAAAGAATCAGACGCTCATCATCACTATTAAAGCGATTCGTTGACGAGATGAACATTGCGCTGTCAACATTCTTGTCATCATCAAAAATATTTACTGTTTCGATCCCCAGACCTTCAGCCAGATCCTGAGGGTGGGGCAAGTTGGCCCAACTGGCAATGTGGGTAAAAAGGTAGGCATAAATCATTAAAGACGCCAGCACCGCAACAATGACACTCCATTTTACCGACTTGTCGTTCTGCTCTTGCTGCTCCAGAGTAACGGGAGTGCTACCAAAAAAGGACATGGGCGACTAATTGCTCAGCTTAGCTAGCACAAAATTCGAAAGGCTGTCTATATTCTGGAATATTTCTGCATTCATATCAGATTCCGCCAGGGAAATACCAAATTGTTGCTCGAGGTGAATTACAGTCGTTAAAACACGGAGAGAATCTATCAGGAATAATGCAGGGAGATCAGAGGTGTTGGTGAGTTCTATATCTGTGGCAGGAAATTCAGTTTTAAAAAATTGTTTTAATTCGAACTCAATTTTTTCTTTATCAATATCTACTTTGGACATTGAATCGTCCTTTAAAAATTACAGGGCCCGAAATCAGACCTAAAGAACCTGAAACGCACCTAAAAGGTCCTTTTTCAAATCATCCGGGTTTTCCAGTCCAAAAGATAATCTCACCAGGTTTTCTCTCAGATTGATTTGCTTCTTTTCTTCGTCAGTCATTGATGCGTGGCTCCCTGACCAGGGCTGAGCCACCATTGATGTTACACAGGCCATTGCCGTCCCGGTTTTAAAAATATTTAAAGCCTGCTTAAATTTTTGATAATCACCCTTTAACTCAAAAAATAAAATCCCAGCATATCCCTTTAGCTGTTTTCCATCTATCTTCGGGTAATATACTTTTTCAACTAAAGGTTGCTGATTTAGAAAATCTTTCATTTCTGCACATACCTTTTGCTGTTGTTTCAGCCGGAGATCCAAAGTTTGCAGACTACGGCGGGTGAGCCAGGCATTTTCAGGAGATAGCACCAACCCGCCATAAAAACGAGTCTCGCCAAACTCTTCAGCCAAGTCTTCCCGATTGGTCATCAATACCCCATTCATCACATCACTGTGCCCAGAAAAATATTTAGTTCCGCTATGCAGGGAAACGTCCGCTCCTAACTCTAATGGATGTTGAAACAAAGGGGTTGCCCAGGTATTATCCACCACAACCACTGCATCCGGATTCTGTTCCTTAACGCACCTGGAGACTTTTTCTATATCGATGGATTTTAAAAACGGATTTGTCGGTGTTTCAAAGAAAATCATTTTTGTATCTGCAGGAATTTTCTCGATGTTTGAGTCCTCAGAAAAATCCAAATCGATCAGCTTGAATCCTCGACGCGCACTGATTCGTTGCAGCAGACGATAACTACACCCATAAATAAAGGGATTGACGACCAGTGTATCGCCGGGTCGCAGAATTTCCAGAGTCATAAAAATTGCTGACATGCCACAGGTAACAGCAATAGCGTACTTGGCCCCTTCCAGTGTTTTTAAGACCGTCTCCAGTTCCGCTACATTTGGGTTATTTTTTCGGCTATAAAAATAAGGCGAGTCAGCTTCGAAAGCACTGACCTGGTAAATAGGGGTTACCGCCGGGTTCGCACCTGTATCGTCTTCGCGGATATGTAATGCGCGAGTGATGGGATCGAATTTGTTTTCGTTGTCTATGGGTTCAACTCCGCCAAAGAAAGTTTTAATTTATCAGGAATCTGCTTTCCTTCGAATTTGGGCAGGGCAGTACGATCATTTTCAGAAACACCTTCCTCCACGGAAATGGTAGGAAAGTGAGCTCGATCAAAAACCTCGAACAAGTTTGATGTCATGGTTTCCGGCATAGCTATTTCCAAACCGATTTCATTTGGGTTCGATTTAGCCAGGATAAAACGATAGCTTTCTCCCGGTTGCATCATTACTTCTGTCCATAAATACAGCTCTTCTTTTCCCGCTCGGTAATAAAGGGCCGCCGTTTGACTGGAAGGATTTTTCACTTGGACATGAACCGATGTGATATCGCCTCTCCACTCATATGTATGCCGGATAAATTCATCCGACGGCTTTCGGGAACTTGTCTCCGAAATAGAATCATTCAAATCCAGTGCGCTGAAATGGGCCTCTTTACTGCAACTCGCACAACTTCCATCGTCTTTCAATGATTCAAGATGAGCCGATAAACCAAAACGGTGCACCAACTCGGCTCCACAATAATTACAAAAAGAACTTGTGGCTTTCGTATTGGCTACGTTACCCAGATAAACATGTTTGAGTCCCATTTCCCGTGCAATGACCTGAGCTTTCTCCAATCGGTCAATGGGTGTTCTCACTGTTTCCCGCATCCTGTATTCTGGGTGGAACCTGACAAAATGGAGGGGAACTTCTGGTCCCAGGTTTTCCAACACCCATCCTGCCATATTCCGAGCCGATTGTTCGTTGTCGCTAATGTCAGTAATCATCAGATTACTGACTTCCAAGTGTTTGCCTGCTTGATAAATCTTTTTGGTGGCATCCAGAACCGGCTGTAACCAACCTGTAGTGAGTTTTCTATAATACGCTTCATCAATCGCCTTGATGGAAACTGAAAAAATATCTATATGAGGTAATAATTCATCCAGTGCTTCTTCGGTAATAAAGCAGGCCGATTTATATAGATTGTAGATCCCCGCTTCTTTAGCAAGTTTCGCGGTATCGATTACAAACTCGTGCCATACAACGGGATCGTTATAGGTCCAGGAAAGGACTCGGATGTTGTGCCGTAAAGCAGTTTCAATGATGGATTCAGGAGTGAAAGAATGAACATCTTTATCTTCAACGAATTTCGCTTGCGAGGTTTTCCAATTTTGGCAATACTGACAGTTTAAATTACACCCGATATTGCCGAGGGAAAGGATCCTGGCACCCGGTGCAAAATGGTAAATCGCTTCAGTCTCGATCAATTCTTCGGTAAGGTGTACCCCTTTTCCGTAAGTGTAGGTGACCAATCTTCCATCTCGATTGCCCCTCACCCCGCAAAAACCTGTTTGCCCGTCCTTAATTTTACAGTTTCGTGGGGAAAGGTTGCATAGAACTTCATTATCAGGCAATCTTTGTTCCAGACTGGCTTGTTGATACTCCCCTTTAAAACTCATGCAAGACAAAGCCCCTAAGTTGCAGTTATACAATCAAAGTCAGGTGCAAAGTTTAACATTCTTTATAAAAATTTTGTCAATTTTACCCCCCACAAATGAGGGGTCTTGATCAGCTCCTAAGAAATTTTTTCAGCCAACCGGGTGAACCTTCCCCTGAAACCAGTTGGAAATCCGAAGGTTTTGGCTCTGGCAGGGCGAGTCTATCCACTTTTCCATTTGGAGTCAGCGGCATTTTTTCCAACACTACAAACGCTCCGGGGATCATATAAGAAGGTAGTTTTTGGTTGAGAATCGGCAATATATTTATTATATCGGGCGATTCTTCATTAGCCGAAACGAGATAGGCCACAAGGTAAGGTTGTCCACCCGGAGGGGTTTTCACCGCAACAGTGCATGCCTGAATATCAACACAGCCATTCAATACAGCCTCAATTTCTCCCGGCTCAACTCGATAACCTCGAATCTTAACTTGATGATCCACCCTGCCTAAGAATTCCATATTGCCATCAGGCAAAAAACGGGCCCGGTCACCTGTACGATAGATAAAACCTTCAGGGCGAAACGGGTGCTTAACGAATTTCTCTTGCGTTCTTTGCTCCTGATTCAAATAACCACGGGCAATGCAAATTCCTCCCAAACACATTTCTCCGGGAACTCCTATTGGAACCGGATTCAAAGCATGATCCAGAATATAAATTTCTATATTTTCCAGTGGCCTGCCAATGGGGGGGCCCAAGGGGCGAGAAGGTTCCTTCGCATTGGTGAGATAGGCAGAAACCGTTACCGTTCCTTCTGCAGGTCCATACCCGTTAAAGAACTTCCTTCCCGGTGCCCACCGTTTTACATTTTCGTTGGTGCATCGTTCCCCTACGGCAATAACTGTTTCCAAGGCATCCATTCCTTCAGAGGAAATGACATTCAAAAGCGACGGAGGGAGCAAAGCCATGGTAATTTTTTCTTCCTTTAATGTCCTTGGTAAAGTCAATAGGGAGAACAACGACTTCCCTGTTCCCAGACATAAGGTAGCCCCAGCACCGAGTGCCATAAATATTTCCCACACAGCGACATCAAATCCGAATGAAGAAAACTGCAGGACACGACTTTTTTTATGCACTTTAAAAAATCGATTAGACGTATGAGTTAAATTATTTAACCCTCCATGAGTTAAAAGAATTCCCTTAGGCTTTCCTGTTGAGCCAGAAGTAAAAATTACATAAGCAAGGTTTTCAGGAGAGAGTTCAACAACCGGAGGTTCTTCCGAAAAACTTTCTATTTTTTCCCACTCCTCGTCCAGACATAGAGACTTCACTTCTCCCACACCAATCTTGTCTTTCAAATCTGATTGCGTGATTAGAATTGGAGAATTCATCTCGTCCCATATGGACTGCAACCTTTCAACGGGGTAAGCAGGGTCTAAAGGTACATAAGCTCCACCGGCTTTTAAAATAGCCAGAATACCAATCACACTCTCAAAGGATCGCGACATAAAAATTCCTACACAACAATCCGGTTCAACGCCAACTGTTAGCAGGAAGTTAGCCAGTTGATTTGAGCGTTTATCAAGTTCCGAGTAAGAAAGAGTTTGAGCATCCAGCTCCACAGCAGGAGACTCGGGGTTCTCTTTGGACATCGACTGAATCCAGTGGTGAATGAATCCATCACCCGGAGTATCCACTTTTGTGTCATTCCATAAATTAACAATTTTGAAATGCTCCTCCTGAGATAGAAGAGTCAGGCCAGATAGAAGTTGATCTGGTTTATTGGTAGCGCTCTTTAATATATTGACAAAATGTTCGGCCATGCGAGATAGGAGTTCAGCATCGAACAACTTGATGTTGCACCCTATGCGTCCCAGAAACTTTTTGTTTGTTCTCTTGAAGTCAAAAGTCAGTTTGAACGGTTGTTCAGAAGAAACTGATTCATTTGGTAACTGAATAGATTCATCCCATACATTTAGACCAACCCTGTAAAGAGGAGTGAGCCCAGGCTCCTTGGGTTCCAGAGCCTCCAGCAAAATGTTTTCAAATTCTTGGTTGGAGGAAAGTCTTTCTGACTTTTGATTTAAATCGAGTAAATTCCTGAAGGTCGAAGAATTTTCAATACTGGCAAGAAAGAGTTCTGAATCGGAAGATTCGGAAGCAGTGCGGGTTTCAATAACAATTTCTTTTTGAGATGTATAGCGATGAAGTAAAGCTTGCAGTGCTGTCAAAAAAACCTGAAAGGGTTTGCAATAGTTCTGCCTGCAAAAATTATCAAGATCATGGGTTTCAGATAATTCGAAATCAAACATTAGGTAGGTATTTGAAATTAACTTCTGGCTTGCGAGACTCAGATAACTTTACCAGCCATCATCTGTCTCGGCAACCTAGCCTATAGTGAATGTTTGATAAACATATGAGGTGGGGTGTGTCGTGAAAAGACTCAATAGAAAAACACAAATAGCATATCAACCGTTCCCGGCTCCTGATACGTTACCCTTTTTCAGGAAAAAACAGGCTGGTTCATAAACATGAACATCGCCGTGATCAATACAGCATAATACCCCAACATGATTAAAAATTTTTTCTGAGCTCTAGTCATCGCTCGATCCTCTTCTAAGAAAATGGGTCTCCTGCTCAATAATCAGGCAGACCTTGGCTAAAATACTGAGCCAATAAAATAACCCTCCAAGGTCTGTTTATCGGCCCCTACAAACTCATAAATACTTATAGTGAAATACGATGTTAACATAATAGGTGCTTTAAAAACAATAAAATAATGAAATTATTTTTGGTATGGGCGAAATTATTGGAATGCTGTAAAAGATGGGGAAATTCAACAACTTTGGTTAAGGATTAAATCAGGCACTGAAAGAAGGCATGAAAGAAATGTCCGGCACCTTGAAAGAAAAAGGTAGCGAGATACTTCATAGGCATTCACAGTTGTATCCCTGCGAGGCATGACGTTGATGGTGGCAATATTACAAACACCGATTAATAGAGATAAAAATTTCACCCTGACTATGGAGGGCCAAGGGGGAATTATCTTTCTGTGTCCATCTGTGTGAACCTGTGGCTACCTTTTTGTTCTCCGTACTTGACCAAAGCGTTGATAACATTTAGAATAGCCCTCATCTGATTTTTTCAGGCGCGTAGCTCAGGGGTAGAGTACTTGCTTGACATGCAAGGGGTCGGCGGTTCGAAGCCGCCCGTGCCTATTTTTACAAGACCTCAACGGTCTAAGTTGGGCATCATACCGGTGCGTATGGTGCCTTTTCATTTGCGGGCGTCGCCCGCTGGAACTGGTCGGATTGAGCACTCCTCACCGTTGAGCTTCCAGATTTAGTTAATTAAATTTAAAAAACCATTTTAGGGCCGACAACGCCCACGGGAAATAAATTCAAAATATGTCGAACAACCCAAACCAGCCAGATTTAGAAACGGTCCGACACAGTTGCGCCCATTTGATGGCACAGGCGGTTCAGGAGCTATTCCCCGGAACACAGGTCACTATTGGCCCGGTGATCGAAGACGGATTCTATTACGACTTCTCACGCGATAAGGCTTTTGTTCCTGAAGATCTGGAAAAGATCGAAAAGCGCATGAAGGAAATTGCGGCGCAGGATTTACAAATTGTCCGCACGGAACTTCCCCGTGATGAAGCGGTGAAAAAGTTCAGCGAAATGGGTGAGAAGTTCAAAGTCGAAATCATCGATTCCATTGATTCCAGCGAACCGCTATCGGTTTTCTCGCAGGGCGACTGGGCAGACCTTTGCCGTGGCCCGCATGTCGAATCGACCAAGCAGATCAAGGCTTTCAAGCTGTTGCACACTTCATCGGCATATTGGCGCGGAGATGAGCGTAATCCCGTTTTGCAGCGCATTTATGGTACTGCCTGGAACACAGAAAAAGAATTGCGGCTCTATCTGAAGCGGCTGGAAGAAGCCAAGAAACGCGACCATCGCAAACTGGGTAAAGAACTTGACCTGTATTCCGTTTCGGATGACATCGGCCCAGGACTCATTCTCTGGCACCCGAAGGGCGCGCGCATCCGTCACCTGATGGAAGATTTCTGGAAGAAGGAGCATTTCAAACACGGTTACGAGATGGTCATCAGTCCACATGCAGCGAAGATCGATTTGTGGAAGACCAGCGGTCACACTGAGTTCTATAAGGAGAACATGTTCTCCAATATGGATATTGAAGGCAAAGAGTATGTCATGAAACCGATGAACTGCCCTTTCCATATCCAGATCTACAAAACCAAGTTACGGAGTTACCGCGACCTTCCGGTTCGGTTCGGTGAGTTGGGAACGGTCTACCGTTACGAACGCTCGGGAGTTCTGCACGGCCTGCTCCGCGTACGCGGGTTCACCCAGGATGACGCGCATCTGTTCTGTCGTCCGGCACAGATTGAAGAGGAGATCACCAAAGTTCTCGATTTGATTGTTTATATTTTGCAGTCATTTGGATTCTTTGAGTACAAAATTTATTTGAGCACCCGACCCGAAAAATCTGTCGGTGCGGATGAGGATTGGGAGACCGCCACCACGGCTCTGGAAAATGCGCTCAAAAATAAAAAGCTGGATTACGAGGTCGACCCCGGTGAAGGCGTTTTTTATGGCCCAAAAATCGACATCAAGATCAAGGATAGTCTGAATCGGTATTGGCAGGTTTCGACAGTGCAGGCGGATTTTAATCTACCCGAACGCTTTGATATCAGTTATATTGAGGAAGATGGGCAACGCCATCGACCAATCATGCTTCACCGGGCTTTAATGGGTTCTCTGGAGCG
>JAJDBH010000132.1 GCA_029261455.1 Nitrospinaceae bacterium | reverse complement strand
ATGGCATGCGGGTTGTGGCCATCATCGCTGTTGTGGCGTTGCACCGGTCTGCCCTGAATGTCCTTCAATACGGGCAGATTCCATCCGATCAATGGTGGATCGCCAATAGTATCGACTCTGCATGCCGTTGGGTCGTGCCGGTCTTTATCATGTTGAGCGGTTGCCTGAATTTAAATCGCGCTCAGCAGGGAGACACCCTTCCTTTTATAATCAAACGATTCAAAAGAGTTGGCATCCCGCTCCTGTTCTGGGCGCCTGTCTATTTTGCCTGTCATATTGCGTTTGAAGGCAGGGAGTTCACACTCGAATTCATTGTGTCTTCTCTTATAGGCGGACTCACCATCAATCATCTGTATTTCATTTTTATCCTGTTGATGCTGTATGTCATGACGCCCGTTTTTGACAAGTTGATTCTCAGGACCAATAAAACCGTAGTTTCAATTGTCGCCCTTGGTCTTTTTATTCCAGCCACTACCGGAATCCTGTCTCACTTCATTCCATCAAACGCCGAAACGCTATTCATTCCTTACATCCCTTACTATCTTATGGGCTATTTATTGCGCTCTTTTGTGCCGGAAAATACAATCCTGTTTCCCGCAATCATTTTTTATATTACAGCCAGCGCCACCATAGCCATGCAAACAGGCAACCTGACCGTTCTATACGGCATTGAGGATTCCAGAGCACTGGCCTTCTACGAAAACGTTCATCCTGCAGTAGCCTTCCAGGCCGTTTGCGCCTGGTTAATCCTGAGCCGTCTTTTCTCGATCCCATTTAGCGAAAAGTATTCCAAGGCGTTGAACTTTTTAGGCCGCGCGTCTTTCGGTGTGTACCTCTCCCATATCCTCTTTCTGGCACTTATCTATTTTTATGCAGGATCCATCTTTGGCGGGAATATGGCTTTTGGAATTTTTTTAGAAACGCTGATAGTGTTTATAGCAAGCCTGGCACTGACTTCAACCTTAATTCACACCCCTTATTTAAGAGCTGTCGTGGGAGAAGCGCAAATCCAAAAAATCAAGTGAATGAAGTTCTTCCATCGCATGGGCGAATCAAATAATTGTAAAAATTTTTAGACCCATCAAGAAAATCAAATAAATAAAAGCCGACTTTCTAATTTAATTTTTATCCGGGAAAATCAGGAATACCGGTTTGGATTCTGTATTCTTTGCCTTTAAAAATAACCGGCACGGTCTCCTCTTTAAAGGATTTAATTTTTTTCACTAAATTACCATCGTGGTCAACTACGGTTATATGAGTAAGTGGTACTCCAGGGCCTAATGTTTTTCTTTCGACAAGTCTAATACCCCTTGAAAAGAACCAAATCAGCTTTTCATCTTTTGATACATCAAAATCAAAAATACTGGGTAAAAACTCATTATATTTCAAGGTGGCAACTAGCCTATCTTTATCATCAAAAATCAAAGTCTCTTCGACTTCCCAATGAGAAGAAATACCAGCCAAAATAAGCCGCTTTGAATTCTCAAGAACCTTAACCTCCCCCTCAAACCTTTTTCGGGAAATGAAATTTCCTTTAAAGTCATATCGAGAAATGTGAGTGCCCCCTCCCTCATAATAATTGTATTGTGTCAGCAAAAATATTTGCTGCCAATCCGGAACAGTAATGACCTCATGAAAATAAGAAACTGGAAGTCCGCCTGCATTTAGGGAGGCTTCAGGGTCTTTGAAAAGATTTCGGTTTTTTCTGGAAATAGACACTACAGAACCATCATTGAAAATTATTGAATCCTCCAAAATCATAGGCTCATTCGTTTTCTCAATTGAGTCTGCATATCTAGGAGCCTTTACCGGCTCGGCTTGTACTGTTATTGAACTTGCCAACATCCATGTAGCAATAGTGGCTTTTAAGAACAATCGCATATCCATCTCCTAAAAAATAACAAATAGGTCAAGCCCTTGGATGGCTAATAATACTGATAAAACTCAAATCAACTTTCCCCACCGCAAGTTGGTTTTTGTTGGCCCTGCGCCGAGCAGTTAGCTCACATTCTTGATGGGGTACTGGCGGGTGAGTGTGCTCTGGCGGTTGTTTTGTTCGATAGCGGTGTTCAGTTCGCCGGGTGCAAAGTCGTCGCGCAGGGTTTTGGCATTTTCATCGGCGAAAGCGTTTTGGCGTAGTGTGGCCACCACTTCCTGCATGTTGACATCCATTCCCGGTGGCGGTTCAAAAGCTTCAGCCCGTATCTCAAACTGATCGCGTCCCCAGCCCAGTGCTTCCTGCGTCGCAATCGAAACCGTTGCCACCCGTTTTTCATCTTCGAACACAAAAATTTCCGGGAACACTTTGAGAAACGTCTGCAGGTCATGCGGTTTCATGTCGTTGCTTTTGCCGTACAGGTTGGACGCCACCACGCCGCCTTTTGCCAAGGCCGATTTCAGTTCGCTGTAAAACTCGAAGGTCTTGAGGTGATAGGGAATCGACCCGCTTTTGAACGCGTCGAGGAAAATTATATCGTAAGTCTCTCCCCTGGCGATCTGCTTTTGTAAAAAGATCCGCGCGTCTTCCTCGTAAATCTGGTAGTTGGGGCCCACTTTCACATGGAAGTATTTTTTGGCCAGGGAGACCACTTTGGGATCAATCTCCGCCACGTCTATTACGCAGGACGGGTACCAGGCCGCCAGGCAATTCGACAACGCGCCCCCGCCGAGGCCAACAATTAAAATTCTTTGCGGGTTCGGGTGAATCAAAAGTGTGGCGAGAATCATCTTAGAGTAGATGAGTGCGGGAGCGTTCGGCTTCCGGGTATCGACACGGGATTGCAGAAAGAATTTGCCGCTGCCGTTGAACCACATTTCGCGTTTCACCCCGTCTTCGATGACAAAAATATCGTTGAAGCGGGTACGGGCGCGGGCCAGCACTTTCAGGTTGGTTTTCGACAGGCTGGTCTGAGTTTCCGGTTTTGGCATTGGGATAGGAGTCAAAAGGGCTGGATTTACATTACTTGAGGGGTCTCATTCACCCTGAGCAGAATGAAAAAAGCCCCCTGCTTCGCCTCCCCCTATACATTCAAGAACGCGAATAGCAGTTCTTGAAATGGAATATTGGGTTGCGCGCGGATTAGACTACCAATTCGCGCGGTGTTTCAGGCCATTTTACATGTGCCAACACCCCGGTGCGGAGCAGGCAACTGATTGATCTGGAACCTTTTCAAAGCACGGCCGTTATGATACCATAAGGAATACTCGTTATTTGACCACAAGACATCCCGACACAGCTAAAAGCCTTTATTTTTGAAAGCGTTAACGGCTCAAAGCCGGCCAAGACCGCATAAGGAGCGTTTGACATGTCCAACAATAGTTTGAAACATAAAATCGGCCTGGAACACCATGGAGTCCGGAACGCAAAAGAAACCTTCTGGAACCTGTCCACACCCGAATTATATGAACATATTATAAAGAACGAAGAAGGCACGCTGAGCCACCTCGGTCCGATCGTGGTCAACACTGGCAAACACACTGGCCGTTCGCCCAACGATAAATTCATCGTTCAGGAAGCGTCGAGCCAGGAAAATATCTGGTGGGGCAAGGTCAACAGTCCATTTCCGATCGACAAATTCGAAGCGCTTTACAGCCGCGTCCTGGCCTACATGCAGCACAAGACCCTGTATGTTCAAGACTGCAACGCTGGTGCCGATCCTGATTTCAACCTGCACATCCGTGTGGTAACTGAAACCGCCTGGCACAGCTTGTTCGCGCGCAACATG
>JAJDBH010000131.1 GCA_029261455.1 Nitrospinaceae bacterium | reverse complement strand
CTAGGCAGATGGATCTCGAATAAACTAGGACCTATTGGATTCAATCGCCACGTATATTCCCGCGCTGAATTTGGAAATATTTTGTACCTCACCAATCATATGGATGAAAAAAACGATGTGTTAATCGTTGGCAATATGGATAACCCGATCGATTTTGAGGATTATAATTCTTTTCATGAAGAAAAGGGCCGCATATATGGAACCGGAGTGGCTCGTGGCAAAGGTGGAATTGCAGTATTGCTCGGTGCGGTTAAAGCCTTGCGTTATACCCGGACTTTGCGAAAGGTCAGATGTGGGATTCTGTTAATCCCGGATGAATCATATGGAGAAAGATCCTCAAAATCTGTTATTGATGAACTCTCCAAGAAGTCGAAGTGTGTTTTAGGATTGAGCGGAGCTGGCTTAAGTGGCGAAGTTATGACTTCCTGTTCCGGCACCTTAAGATATGAAATCGAAATAAACCGCCGTCAGAACAAACAAGGACTAAAGGCTTCTACAGAAATCAGTGATCCGATTCTTTATGCATCTCAAAAAATCAACTCTCTTAGAAAGCTGAACTACGAATCAGATGGGATTTTTATTACGATTACGGGTTTACAAACTAAGGGCATGGAAGATCAGCCTACCTATCATGCAGCTTTGTCATTTGTAATTCGCTACCGAAATCCAGATCAACGAGTTAGGCTCGAAGAACAAGTAAACCAGATCTTCGCATCGAAATCACAAGACAATATCAAGGTTCACGTAACAAAAAGACCGCAAAGCAAACCTTTTCTGGAAAATGAAAAGACACTTAGGTTCTATGAACAAGTAGAAAAAGCAGGTAAATTGGTAGAAGTTCGAATTAAAAAAGCCGAGAACAGCATTGTGTCCTGCTTGTCCAATATCGGTGAAAGCATTCCTGCTCTAGATGGGTTTGGACCTGTTACAGGCGGCTACGGAACAAACAGTGAACATGTCGTGCGCGATAGCTTGATTGACCGAAGTGTTCTTCTTGCGTATCTCATTTATTTGTCCTCAAAGAATTTTGAAGTATGAAACTTGGAAATATTGAGGGCAAATTTTCCCCAACGGAAAATGGTAAGTGTGCAGTTTCTGATAATGGGATGGTCTCGACCGCTTTCCCCGAAGCCACTCAGGCAGGCGTTGAAATGCTGCGTCTGGGAGGCAATGCAATTGATGCCGCTGTGGCTTCTGCCTTTGCTTTAGGAGTGTGTGAACCTCAGGCTAGTGGCCTTGGTGGGCAATCCATGGCTATTCTTCATTTTAAAGGCAATACTATTGCTTTGGATGGGTCGAGTCGAGTACCTTCTCTCGCCCATATCGACCGTATTGATAAAAAGACCCAAAGATTCCAGGGATACAAAGCCACAACCGTTCCCAGCACACCTGCTGTTTTAGGTTATCTTCATTTTCGCTATGGAAAGTTAGATTGGTCTGAAGTATTAAAACCCGCCATCAAAATTGCTCGTGAGGGATACCAGATAACTCAATTACAGCACGATATGCAAAAAAGAGAACTTGAAAAATTTCTCAATATGGATTCTCTGTCAGGAGCAAAATATTTTTTAAAAGAAGGCAAAGAGCCTTTTGCCGTAGGTGAGAAATTCATTCAGAAGGATTTATCGGGATTACTTGAACATTTGGCACAACATGGAATTAAATCCTTTTATACGGGTGAGATCGCAAAGCAAATTGATGAAGATATGCGGTTCAATGAAGGTTTTCTTAGAATGGAAGACCTGGCCCTAATTCCATGGCCCGTTGAGAGAAAACCCATTAGGAGAAATTATCGCAAGGTAAAGATATTTACTTGCCCTCCTCCGGGTGCAGGCAGAACTTTACTTCTTGTACTGCAAATGATGAAAAACCTTCCGTCAAAGTTCTTCAAGAATCCAACTCCTAAAATGTTTCATTTTTTAGCTGAGACTTTTCGGAAAGGATTACTCAACCATAAAGAGCGACCGTTCGACCCTAATATTTATCCTCAACTTCCACATGATAAAAAAATCCTGAGTCTAGAATTCGCAAGAAATCTTTCGTCTTCTATCCGGGATGATATTGATCCCACTTTGCCTCTAACTGAACTTTTCACTTTGAACAACGATACCACTCACCTTTCTGTAATGGATAATGAGGGGAATGCGATAGGTATTACCCAATCTATTGAATTGGTATATGGATCGAAAGTAGCAGCTCGCGGATTGGGGTTTTTATATAACAATTATATGAGCTCTTTGGATACCACTGACCCTTCCCATCCTTATTATCTGAGGCCCAATGCGGTTCCATGGAGTTCTGTTGCCCCTATAATTGCTTTCCATAATAATCAGCCTTGGTTGGTGGCTGGGAGTCCAGGAAGTGAGCGCATTTTTTCAGCGATGAGCCAGTTCTTGTCTCATATTATTGATGGAGATCTTCCAATTAGTGAAGCCATGTTAAGACCAAGGATGCATTGTACGGTTGGAGGAAAATTATCTATAGAAGCAGAACGGTTTGATCCTGCAATCATAGATTATTTGACCAAGGTCGGTTATAAAATTGACGCACGAGAGCCGTATTCGTTTTACCTTGGCGCAATCCACGCTGTCCTGAAATCCCAAACCACTGGTCAATTTCAAGGTGTGGCAGAAATTCGCCGGGATGGAACAGCCGCTGGACCTGATTAATGAACAAACTTCCTGTCCTTATATCCGTTCCTCACGGTGGCACTGAGATCCCATCAGAAATAGCCAGCCGAGTTTGCATCACA